>NZ_JBHUSF010000035.1:5337-43307 GCF_042673295.1 Rhodococcus sp. NPDC057014 | reverse complement strand
GACCGCGCCACCCTCCGCATCTCCTCCCAGCTGCTGGCGAACTGGATCCGGCACGACGTGGTCACCGCCGACCAGGTCGTCGCCTCGCTGCAACGGATGGCGCCGGTGGTGGACCGGCAGAACCAGGGTGACCCCACCTACCGGCCGCTGGCCCCGGACTTCGACACCAACATCGCGTTCCAGGCCGCCAAGGAACTCATCCTCGACGGCACCAACCAGCCCTCCGGCTACACCGAACCGATCCTGCACCGCCGCCGCCGCGAATACAAAGCCGCCAACGCCTGACCCGTCCCCCAGGTGAGTGGCAAAGCGTGCCCCCACACGCTTTGCCACTCACGTGTCAGGGGGGCGACCCCGCGCATCACTACACTGCGAGGGTCAACGTCGAACTCGTCGGACAGGGGCTGGAAGGCACGTGGGGCAGCATCGCGGCGAATCGCGCGCCAGGGGTATCAGCAAGGGGCCTGTGATCGCGCTCGGTCTCGTCGTCGTGCTCGTGCTCGGCGTGCTGGGCTGGATCCAACTGCGTGACCGGATCAACGATCAGGGAGCGGCGGCCGCCGGCGCCTGCGTCGAAGGCGAATCGGTGCTCGCGGTCGCGGCGGACCCCGACATCGCACCCCAGCTGCAGACCCTCGCCGACCGCTACACGGAGACGGCGCCGGTGATCCGCGACCAGTGCGTGTCGGTGACGGTCACCGCAGTCGCGTCCGACACCGTGCGCGACGCCCTGTCTGCGGGCCCCGACGGCCCGTGGGACGCGGAGGCATACGGCCCCCGCCCCGCGCTGTGGATTCCGTCCGGCTCGCATTCGGTCAAGCAGGTGTCGGCGACCGGGGTCATCAGCGGTGAGGCACGTCCGCTGGCGACCAGCCCGGTGGTCCTCGCCGTCCGGACGGCGTTCGCGAACGCACCGGGCACGACGGCGCTCGACTGGAAAGACTTGCCGTCCCTCCAGACCGGGCGCGATTCCCTCGGGACTCTCGGTCTTCCAGGCTGGGGCGGTCTCGGCTTGGCACTCCCCGTCGGCCCCGGCGCCGAGAGCACGGAGATGGCCGTCGAAGCGGTCGCTGCGGCCGTCACCGGAAGCAGCACCGGTCCGGTGACGGAAGAGCAGGCGCGTTCCCTTCCCGTCACGTCGGCACTCACCGATCTGGCGCTCGGCTACGAGGCATCGACGGGGACGAAACCCGCGACGACGCGGGAGGCACTCACCGCGCTCGCCGAGCCCGGCGACCCTGCCACCTCCGACGTCCATGCGGTCGCGACCACCGAACAGCAGATCTATCAGGTTCTGCGCGACGCACCCGGGGCAGACATCACCGCAACGATGCCGAAAGGCCCGACACCCGTGGCAGATCACCCGGCGGCCGTCCTGGCGGGCCCGTCCGTGGACGAGACGCAGAGCCGTGCCGCCGCGCAGTTCGCGGAATTCGTCCGTCGACCCGAACAGGCGCAGGTCCTGGCGGACGCCGGTTTCCGGGTCGAGGGGCTCGCCCGCCCCGACGACACCGCGCTGGCCTTCCCCGGTTTCGAGTCCACCCTGGTTCCTGCGGACGCCGCCGCTGCGGCCGAGCTGATGCAGGTGATCCGGAATCCGATCTCGCCGCGCACATCCACCGTCCTGCTCGACGTGTCCAGTTCGATGGGCGAACGCGAAGGGACGTCGACGCGACTGGCGAACACGACGGCGGCGCTGGCCGCCCACGTGAATCGTTCCCCAGACTCGTCGAACCTCGGGTTGTGGGAGTACAGCACCACCCTCGACGGGTCCCGGCCGTACACGACCGTGGTCGCCACCGGTCCCCTGTCGGCGGGCGGATTCACCGAGGGCACCCGCAGGCAGGCCCTCGACGCCCGGCTCGCCAAGGCGACGTCCGCCACCGGATCCTCGACCTACACCTCGCTCGAGGCCGCGTACAAGAGCGCGGTCGACGGATACACGCCGGGCCGGACCAATTCGGTCCTGCTCGTCACCGACGGCGCCAACGACGACTCCGTCGCGCGCGCGGATCTGCTGTCCGCCATCGCCGCAGCCTCGAGTACGTCGAAGCCGGTCCGCATCGACGTGGTGACGATCGGCGAGAATCCGGACCTCAACACATTGCAGGCACTCGCCGATCGCACCGGAGGGTCTCTGGAGAAGGTCGCGTCCTCGGACGGTGCGGCGTTGCCGACCGCGATCAGCAAGCTGCTGTCGTGACGAGGCTCGTGGTCTTCGCGGTCTTCCTCGCGCTCGTCACCTGGTGGCTTCATCGGCGGCTGATCCGGGCCACCGGTGTGGGGCGTCCCTGGTCGGTGGTCGTCGACGTGACCCTCGTCGCCTTGTGGGTTCTCGCCGTGATCGGCGTGGGCAGCGGCGAAGCCTTCGACCCGGGGTGGGCGCGTCCACCGGGCTGGGTGGGCTGGGTGTGGCTCGGCGCCATGTTCTATCTGGTACTCGGACTTCTCCTGGTCGCCCTGGTGTCGCTGCTCACCCGGCTGTTCGCCCGCCTGCGCGGCAGAGGGCGCGACGACCAGGTCGACCTGTCGCGTCGACGTGGTCTGCGCATCGCCACCGCGGTCGTGGTGGTGGGTGCTGTCGGCGCCGCCGGCTACGGGGTGCGGGAGGCCGCTCGACCGCGGATCGTGCGGGTCCGGGTTCCGCTGCAGCGTCTCCCCGCCGAGTTCGACGGTGTGCGTGTGGCGCTCGTCTCCGATCTGCACGTCGGCCCGGCACGAGGGGTCGATTTCACGCAGCGGGTGGTCGATCTGGTGAACGCGGAGCGGCCGGATCTCGTCGCGATCGCGGGCGATCTGGTCGACGGCACCGTCGCGAAGGTTGCGCCCGATCTACAGCCGCTCGGCGACCTCGACGCCCCGCTCGGGGTGTTCGGGGTCAGCGGCAACCACGAGTTCTACGCCGACGACGGTGGCCGGTGGCTCGACGTGTGGGACGGACTGGGCATCCGGACGTTGCGTAACGAGCACGCGACCATCGCCCGCGGCGGCGGCGTCATCGACATCGCGGGTATCCACGACTATTCGTCGCCGGCGCCGTACGAGCCGGACCTTCCCGCCGCGCTCGCGGGACGCGATCCGTCGACGTTCGTCGTGCTCCTCGCGCACGAACCGCGGCAGGCCCTGGAGGCGTCGGATCTCGGTGTGGACCTGCAACTGTCGGGGCACACGCACGGCGGCCAGATGTGGCCGCTGAATTATCTGGTGCCGTTGCAGCAGCCGTCGGTGGCGGGACTCGACCGCATCGGGAACACCGTCCTGTACACGACCCGCGGCGTCGGCGCGTGGGGCCCGCCCGTGCGGGTGGGCGCCCCACCGGAGATCACGATCCTCGAACTGGTGCGCGCGGACTGATCGCGGAGGGCCCGCCCCGCCGAAGCGGGACGGCCCTCCGGTGTCATGCTCCTTCGAACGCGGAGATCGGCGGGCAGGAGCACACGAGGTTGCGGTCGCCGTGCGCGCCGTCGATGCGCCGCACCGCGGGCCACACCTTCGGCCGGGCCTTCCCTCGGGGGAACACCGCCGTCTCGCGGGTGTAGGGGTGATTCCATTCCGCCGCCAGGCAGCCGGCCGTGTGCGGGGCACCGCGCAGCGGGTTGTCGTCCACCGTCCACTCCCCCGAGCCCACGCGGTCGATCTCGGCGCGGATCGCGATCATCGCCTCGCAGAAGGCGTCGATCTCTTCGAGGTTCTCGCTCTCGGTGGGCTCCACCATCAGCGTGCCCGCCACCGGGAAGCTCATCGTCGGAGCGTGGAAACCGTAGTCGGCGAGGCGCTTTGCGACGTCGTCCACGGTCACACCGGTGTCCTTGGTGATCTGCCGGAGGTCGAGGATGCACTCGTGGGCCACCATTCCGCCCTCGCCGGTGTAGAGGACGGGGAAATACTCGTCCAGGCGGCGCGCGATGTAGTTGGCGGACGCGATGGCGGTCAGGCTGGCGCGGCGCAGTCCGACGGCGCCCATCATCCGGATGTACGCCCAGGTGATGGGCAGGATCGACGCGCTGCCGTACGGGGCCGCGGAGATCGGGCCCGCGGTGCCGAGTTCCGGGGCGAGCGGATGTCCGGGCAGGAACGGTGTGAGGTGCGACCGCACACCGATCGGACCGACACCGGGGCCGCCGCCGCCGTGCGGGATGCAGAACGTCTTGTGCAGGTTGAGGTGACTGACGTCGCCGCCGAACCGTCCGGGCCGGGCCAGACCGACCAGGGCGTTGAGGTTGGCGCCGTCGACGTACACCTGGCCGCCTGCGTCGTGGACGGCGGCGCAGATGTCCGCGATCTCGTGCTCGTACACACCGTGGGTGGACGGGTAGGTGATCATGATCGCCGCGAGGCGCTCGGCGTGGTCGGCGATCTTCGCCCGCAGGTCGTCGAGGTCCACGTCACCGTTCGGGCGGCACGCGACGACCTCGACCCGCATCCCGGCCATGACCGCCGACGCGGCGTTGGTGCCGTGAGCGCTCGACGGGATGAGGCAGGTGTCGCGGTGATCGTCGCCGCGGCTGAGGTGGTAGTTGCGGATCGCGAGCAGCCCGGCGTACTCGCCCTGGCTGCCGGCGTTCGGCTGCAGGCTGACCGCGTCGTAGCCGGTGACCGCGACGAGCCAGTTCTCGAGGTCCTTGATGATGCGGAGAATTCCCGGGGTGTCCCCGGTGGGCGCGAACGGGTGCAGTCCGGCGAAGGCGGGCCAGGTGATCGCTTCCATCTCGGCGGTCGCATTGAGCTTCATCGTGCAGGAACCGAGCGGGATCATGCTGCGGTCGAGGGCGATGTCCTTGTCCGACAATGCCCGCAGGTAGCGCAGCATCGCCGTCTCGGTGCGGTATCGGGTGAACGCCTCGTGCTGCAGGTAGTCGGATCCGCGGAGTTGCGCGTCCGGAACGGACGTGCCCGTCTCGGGGGCCACGGCGCCGTCGCCGCCGAACGCTCCCAGCACGCGGGCGACGTCGTCGTCGGTGGTGGCCTCGTCGCACGCGACGGCGACGTGGTCGGCATCGACGAGCCGCAGGTTGATGCCGGCGTCCTTCGCCTTCGTCACCACGTCCGCGGCCCGGCCGTCGACGCGTACGAGGATCGTGTCGAAGAACTGGTCGTGCACGACGACGACCCCGGTTCTGCGGAGTGCGGCCGCCAGGGAGTGTGCCGTGTTCGCCACGCGCAGGGCGATCGCCTTCAGGCCCTCGGCACCGTGGTAGCTGGCATACATGGCGGCGAGAATCGCCAGCAGCACCTGCGCGGTGCAGATGTTCGAGGTCGCCTTCTCACGGCGAATGTGCTGCTCGCGGGTCTGCAGCGCCAGCCGGTACGCCTTGTCGCCGTCGGCGTCGACGGACACGCCCACCAGACGGCCGGGGAGCTGTCGTGCGTGCTTGGTGTGCACGGCCAGGTAACCGGCGTGCGGGCCACCGAAGCCCATGGGGACACCGAACCGCTGGGTGGTCCCGAAACAGGCGTCGGCCCCGATCTCGCCGGGTGGGGTGAGAAGAGTCAGCGCCAGCAGATCCGCCCCGACCGCGACCAGTGCGCCGCGCTCGTGGGCTGCGGCGATCACGTCGGTGTAGTCGGCGATGCGGCCGGACGCGCCGGGCATCTGCCCGAGTACGCCGAAGAAGTCGCCGTCCGGCAGGCCGGCGGAGAGGTCGGCCACCACGACGTCGATGCCGAGCGGCTCGGCCCGGGTCTCGACGACGGCCAGCGTCTGCGGGAACAGGTCGGCGTCGACGACGAACCGCGGGGACTTGCTCTTGCTCGCCCGGCGCAGCAGCGTCATCGCCTCGGCGGCGGCGGTGGCCTCGTCGAGCATCGACGAGTTCGCGACCTCCATGCCGGTCAGGTCGGCGACCATCGTCTGGAAGTTGAGGAGGGCCTCGAGGCGGCCCTGGCTGATCTCGGGCTGGTACGGCGTGTAGGCCGTGTACCAGGCCGGGTTCTCGATGATGTTCCGAATCAGAACCGGCGGGGTGAGGGTGTCGTAGTAGCCGAGTCCGATCATGGACGTCGCCACGGTGTTCTGCGCGGCGAGTGCGGACAGTTCGGCGAGCGCCTCGTGTTCGGAGACGGGTGCGGGCAGGGCGTCGAGGCCGTCGGCGATGCCGCCCGTGACCCCGTCCAGGATGACGGCGGGAACGGCCTTCGACGCCAGGTCGTCGAGCGAATCCGCTCCGACCAGTTCGAGAATGTGCGCGAGTTCCGCAGCGTTCGGGCCGACATGACGATCGGCGAATGTACGGCTTCCAGCGTCGATCACGACAACTCCCAAGCAGTTCGGAGGATCAGGACACGCCCCGCTCTGCGGAACGCCCCTCCCCCTCTGTCGCCTGCTCGGATCGAGCGCCTGAGAGATTCGGTACCGTCATTCGCGTGCGAGGACAGCCCTTTCCCCGTGGGCGGGTGGGTGCTCCCACCGCTTTCCAGAGGCGTCGGAGCCCGCACGGTCCTGTGTGCCTGAGAGATTGACGGGGAGGTGTTGCTCCTTCGGCGCCCGAACTTCCGCACACACGATGCTGCTGTGCATGCAGTGCCCGGAACTCTCCCGCACGGCGTCGACGCACCGCCAGTCTATGTCACGAGCACAGACGGCGGCGCCACCAGCGCCGGGGTTCCGGGGTTGTGGTCTAGCCCGTCTTGCGGCTCGCGCGGTTCTTGCGCCGCGACGCCAGCTCGTCCTCGGGGCTCTGCTCGCTCTCGCCGCCGTCGGCGCGCTCCGCCGGGAAATCGGCGATGGTGCCGGTCAGTTCGCGCATGGCACCACTGACCGCGATACCGAACACACCCTGCCCGCCCTGGAGCAGATCGACGACCTCCTCGGCGGACGTGCACTCGTAGACCGTGGTCCCGTCCGAGAAAAGTGTGATCTTGGCCAAGTCCCGCACTCCGCGCTTCCGGAGGTGGTCGACGGCCACGCGAATGTTCTGCAAGGATATTCCGGTGTCGAGCAGGCGCTTGACGATCTTGAGAACGAGGATGTCTTTGAACGAGTACAGCCGTTGGCTACCCGACCCGGCCGCGCCGCGGATGGACGGCACCACAAGGGACGTGCGAGCCCAGTAATCGAGCTGACGGTAGGTGATTCCCGCGATCTGGCAGGCGATGGGGACGCGGTATCCGACCAGGTCGTCGGGCACCGAATCGTCCGGGAAGAGACCCGGCTGGATCTCCTCGGAGCTGAATTCGGGCTCGGCAACGTTGTCGCCGGGCGCAAGATTCAGCGCATTCTCCTGCGGCCGATCTCCCACTGACTACTCCCTCTCGCATGTTGCACTGAACCCGACGATCAGTGCGCCTGTGACGCGCGTCGCCAGTGTCCGCGGCAATCCGCAGCACGTCGAGCGGCGCAAGCGCCACCAGTGACATCGAGCAAGTCCGTACCCTGAACCTACTCAGCGTACGCCCGATACAATCTGCAGGGCAGAAAATCACTGCACCGAACGCTATGACTCCGAGGAGACGGGGTCAACGCAACGCGCCGGAAGAACCTCAACCGTTACTGCGCAAGCGGCTCTTCCGTAGGAGAAACTAGCCGTCGGTGGCCTTGAAATCGTCCGGCGACACGGACTCGAGGAATTCCTTGAACTTCTCGACCTCGTCCTCGCGCTCGTCGGGCATGACCAGACCGGCCTCCGTGAGCACCGCTTCCTCGGCGAAGATCGGGACCCCGATGCGCAGTGCGATGGCGATGGAGTCGGACGGGCGGGCCGAGACGCGGGTGTTCTGGTCGAACACCAGGTCGGCATAGAACGTGCCCTCGCGGAGGTCGACGATGCGGACCTCCTTCAGGGTGCGGCCGAACGCTTCGATCAGGTTCTTGATCAGGTCGTGGGTCAGCGGGCGCGCCGGCTCGACACCCTGCTGTTCGAGTGCGATGGCCGTGGCCTCGGTCTGCCCGATCCAGATGGGCAGATACCGCTCGCCGTCGGTTTCCCGCAACAGCAGGACAGGTTGGTTCTGGGGCTGCTCGACACGAACTCCGATCACGTGCATTTCGCTCATCGCGTCTGCCTCCACCCTGCAATGGTCCGTCCGCGGCACACAGTGCCGTACCAGGATTCTATTCGATTCGTGTCTGCTCTTCGACCGTACAGCCGTTCGAGCGCAGCGTCGTTGGGAAGTTCCGAAGCGGGACCACCGGTGAGCTCACCTCACCGATCGAGCGCACCTCGGACCGCCGACTTCACCAGGCAGGTGTGCAACGTCAGAGACAACGCGGCCAGTTCGCGCACCATCTCCTCGGCGCGATCGCGCGCGCCCGCGTCGCGGCCCTTGGCCACGGGCCCGGCGATCTGCGCGACCAATCCGGCCTCGCGGTCTGCGGCCAGCTTGAATGCCCTCAGGTGCCGCACCTCGAGGCCGAACTCGGACATCGCCCTCGCGGTGCGCGCCAGTGTCACCGCGTCCTCGTCGAAGAACCCCGCCGGCCCGGGAACGACCAGGCCGCCCCGGGTCAGCTCGCCGAGAAACTTCTCGTCGATTCCGGCCCGGGAGATCAGATCGTCGCGGCTGATCCGCACCTCGCGGTCGGTGCGGAACTCCTCCGGGGACACTTCGCCCGGGGCCACGGTGAGCGCGCGCGGCCGGCGCGGCGAAGAATCGCCCGCGCCGACCGTGGCCACACCTCTGTCGATGGCCTCGAGCTGCTCTTTGATGACCTTCAGCGGCAGATACTGATCGCGCTGCGCTGTCAGGACGTAGCGCAGTCGTTCAGTGTCGGCGATCGAGAATCGCCGATACCCCGAGGGAGTGCGCTGCGGGCTGATGAGACCCTCTGCTTCGAGGAACCGGATCTTCGAGATCGTCACATCAGGAAAATCGGGGCGCAGTCGATCCAGCACGGAGCCGATCGACATCCCCGAATGCGCCTGCTGCTGCCGCACCGCGGTCATTGGCTACCCGCACCAGCTGACGTCTCACCGATCTGCGACCCACCGGCCGTGGTCCGGGGTCCGGTCAGGAAGACCAGCCGGAACTTGCCGATCTGCACCTCGTCGCCGTTCGCGAGGACTGCCGAGTCGACCGGCTCGCGGTTGACGTACGTGCCGTTGAGGCTGCCGACGTCGACCACCTGGAACTCGTCGTCCTCCTGGCGGAACTCCGCATGACGACGGCTGACCGTCACGTCGTCGAGGAAGATGTCGCTGTCGGGATGCCGTCCTGCGGACGTCGTCGGCTGGTCGAGCAGGAAGCGCGACCCTGCGTTCGGTCCACGCTTGACGACGAGCAGAGCAGAGCCCGCGGGCAGTCCCTCCACACCCGACACCGGAGCCTCCGGAGCCTGGGTTGCCGAGGAGTTGTCGAGCTCATTGAGAAAGTCCGCGCGGAAGACCGACGTGGTTTCCGCCGGCGTCTCCCCATAGACCGCGTCGTTGCCGTTCTCGCTCACCGTTTCTCCTCCTAGTTCGATCATCCAGCAAGATTCGCTGGACTACGCAATGCCACTCGGTACTACATAATTCGGTTCCCGTGCACATTAACTTCTGTGCAAACTCCCACGATCACATTCAAACTACGGACCTGCGCCCCGACACGGCACATGCGTTCAACATTGACCGTACCCTGCGCACGCCGGTGCGTGTAGTGAGACAGGCCGCCAGTACATTACGAACCGGTATTCCGACAGCGGATCTCCCCGGCAACCCCGTTTTCCGGGCTGTCGGCACCTTCCGAAACTATCCGATTACCGCTTCGCGTGTTCGACGGGAAATTATCCTGCCGTGATGTCTGCATACCCGGCGGCGTCCAGCATTTCGGCCAGTGCGGCGTCGAGGGTCGCCTCGTCGTCGACGCCGAGTTCCACCAGCCACCCCTGCCCGTAGGGGGCGGAGTTCACGAGTTCCGGGTTGCCGTCCAGATCAGCGTTGGCGGCAACGACTTTCGCCGTCAGCGGGGCGAAGATGTCGGAGACGCTCTTGGTGGATTCCACCTCGCCGAACGATTCGCCCGCCGTCACGTCCTCGTCGACCGCGGGAAGCTGCACGAACACGACGTCGCCGAGCTGGGACTACGCGAAATCGGTGATGCCGACGCGTACCGTCGTGGGCCCCGTCCGCTCGACCCACTCGTGTTCGGCGGTGTACCGACGATCGGCGGGGATTTCGAGCTCACTCACAGTGGCGTCCTTTCGATGGCAATCCGCGGGCGGATGCGAAGATCAATTTCCGGGCTGAGCGTATTGGCGAGGTTTCGCCTCCCGCAAGGCGGAGATCGTGACCTGCTGCGATTGTTCGATCGTCAACTGTCCACCGCTGCGCGCGACGGTGTCCACGACCCCGCCGGGAATGTTCAGCGCCGCCGCCAGAGTCGGCGGATCACCGATGGCGACAACTCCGTAGGGGGCGTTCACCTTGCGGCCGTCCACCGACACCCCGCCCGCCGAACCGGACACCCAGGAGTCGACGCCGATCCGGATGGGCGGGCCGTCGGCCCCCTGGATCTGGACGGCCTCGGCGCCGGCGGCGCGCAATTCCTGGACGAGGTCGAGCAGGACCTCGGATCCGACGCCCCTGTTGGGGTCGGTGATGCGCATCGTCACGCCGGGGCCGGTGGCCGGTACGCTCCCGACCTGGATCGACAGGGCCGTCAGCCGGGCCTGCGCCTCGTCGAGTGCCGCCCCGGAACTGCCACTCTGTTGCAGGGTTGCCAAGGTCTGTTCCAGCGATGCGATCTCCTGCCGCAGGGCCGCCTCCCGCTGATTCAGCGTGTCCAGCACGACCAGCAGATCCGCGGGGCTCGCCGAGTCGAGCGTGTCGCCGGACCCGGTGTTCTTCACCTGCGTCACGATCGCGATTCCCAGCCCGCCGAGCAGGAGCGCGGCCAGCAGCGCGAAGACCACGTGGGAGCGCCGCGACGTCGTGGGTTCGTTGCCGTGCAGTTCGTGTCTGCCCTCGTGCCCGCTCACGGTGCCATCACGCCCCGAACAGACGCCGCCGCAGCGCGGCCGCGTTGCCGAAGATGCGGATGCCGAGCACGACGACGATCGCGGTGGACAGTTGGGTTCCGACACCGAGTTGGTCACCGAGCCACACGATCAGCGCCGCGACGAGGACGTTGAACACGAACGAGACGACGAACACCTTCGAGTCGAAGATCTCGTCGAGGTAGGCGCGCAATCCGCCGAACACCGCGTCGAGCGCGGCGACGACGGCGATGGGCAGGTAGGGCTGCACGGCATCGGGCACTTGCGGGCTGAACACCACTCCCAGCACGATCCCCACAATCAGGGCGAGCACCCCGTAGATCGCGGATCCGCCCTTCAGCGCTGCCTTCATTCGTGTGACGCCTCCATCCGACTCCGTCGTTGTCATCGTGTTCCTGCTTCCCGGGCTGCCCGCACTTCCCGCGCCGGCGCGGCGGGCAAGTGGAGGTCGTCGGCCTCCGCGACCGCGAAGCCGATGCCGTACAACTGCGCCACGCTGGACATCCGCAGGTAGGCGTCGCTCACCACGAATCCGGTTTGCATCGGCCCCTGCGGGCCGATGGCGGAGACCACGTACGGCGAGAACACCGGCTGATTGTCCACGAGCATCGCGCCGCCCGCCTGCCGGATCGTCACCGACGGGCCGATCCGCACGTCGCCGACCGCGATGGCCTCGGCTCCGCCCGCCCACAGCGAGTTGACCACCGACTGCAGGTCGCGATCGAGCACCACGGCTTTCCCCCCGACACTGCGCTGGGACGAGTCGGACAGGTTGGGTTTGGCCGCGGGGTCGGTGAGCGTCACCGTCAGTCCGGGACCGTGCACGGCCTCGACCCCGGCGTCCCCCTCGAGCCCGTGTAGCTCGTCGAGCAGTGCGGCACCGCGGGCGTCGCCGGCCAGCGCGGCGGCGCGGGCGTCGTCGGCCTGCGCCGACAACGTGTCCCGGGTTGCCGCGAGGGCGCCCGCCCGGTCCTCCGCGTCCTGCACCTTGCTCAGGAGTTCGGTCCGCACCTGCTCGGTGCCCGGGATGCGTTCGGTGGCCTGGCGGTAGGCGATCGACAGCACCAGGCCCACGAGCAGTGCGCCGATCGCGATCCACACCTGCCGACCGACCCGTGTCTGCCGCGAATGGCCGGTCTCGCGATCCTCGGCCGCGCCCTCGTAGCCGGGGTCCAGATGATCGTTCATCAGAGACTGCAGCAGGGACGGCACCGGATTCCTGCGGACGCCGGACTCGGTTCGTGTCATCAGCGGACCTCGCGTTGGTCGCCGCCCGATCCTCGCGCGGGAGCGGTGCGCGCAACGGCCAGCGCGTTGACGGTGTAGAGCAGCCCGGTCCACACGTACAGCACCGTGCCCCAGATGAGAAGTGCAGCGCCGAGCGGCTCCGCCACGGCGGCGATGCTCCAGTCGCCCTGCGCCGCGAGGGTTATCGGCAGTGCGAACATGAGCAGGAACGTGGCCCCCTTGCCGAGGTACATCACGTCGGGGGGTGGCAGTCCGCGCCGCCGGTAGATCAGCAGTGTCAGCGCGAGAACGGCGTCGCGGCCGATCAGGATCGCCGCCACCCACCACGGGATGAATCCGCGCACGACGAACGTCACCAGCGTCGTGACGACGTAGAGGCGATCGACGAACGGGTCGAGCAGCGCACCCAGCTTCGACGACTGGTCGAGGATCCGGGCGAGCTTGCCGTCGAGCCAGTCGGTGAAGCCGCTGATCATGAGGATCGCGAGGGCCCACCCGTCGGAGTGCGTGACGAGAAGCAGGTACACGAACAGCGGCACTCCGAGCAGGCGCACCACGCTCAGGAGATTCGGGACGGTCATGATCCGGTCCGACCGCACAGTGTCCCGGTCCACCGAATTCACCAATATCTCCCCAGCGTCGAGTGCGGACCTGTTCTCGGGCGCTCGTCGCACCGCTCTCGCCACTCTTCCACAACCGCGGCGGTGGTCCGCCGATCGTCCCCCGGAGAATCCATCGGATCAGGTCAGGCCCTTCTCACTCGCCCGCAGCGATGTCCGGTCGTGGCGGGAGCGGAACCCGCGCGACGGCGTCCGCGGTCAGACTTCCCAGGTACAGCCACCCGTCGTGCTCCCGCACACCGGTAACGGGTGCATAGCTGCCCTTGCCGCCGCGCAGGCTGTGCACGATCTCGCCGCGCCGATCGAGGGCGACCACCCAGCCCGCGTGCACCGGGTTCGGCTGGACGGCATCGGGCAGGTTCGCCGCGACGATGCGCAGCGCGGGGTACGGCGCGAGCAGGTCGAGCAGCCGCATCCGCGGGCTGTAGAGCGCCACCCAGAACAGCCCGTCGCGGGTCTCGGACGTCATGTTGTCCGGGATGCCCGGCAGATTCTCGGCCCACACGGACGTCCGGCCCTGCGACGGCCCGGTCAGGTCGACACGGGAGATCTGGTACGAGCCGGTCTCGGCGGCGAGGACGAACGATTCGTCCGAGGCCAGTCCCACGCCGTTGGCGAACTGCAGTCCCTCCGCGAGGAGATCGGTTTCCCCGGTCCGCGGGTCGAGACGCAGCAGGCGGCCGGTCCCTCGGTGTTCGAGAAGGTCGTAACGGTGGTCGGCGATCGTGAAGTGCGCGGAGGAGTCGGTGAAGTACACGACACCGTCGCGGCCGACAGCGGAGTTGTTGCACGCCACGAGCGGGCGCCCGACCGCGGTGTCGGCGAGCACGTCGACGCGCCCCTTCTCGTCCACCCTCAGCACGCCGCGCTCGGCGTCGCAGATCAGGTACCGGCCGTCGTCGAGGACCTCGACGCCGAGCGGCCGCCCGCCCGTGTTCGCGAGTTCGGTGGCGTCGCCGCGGCTGTCGAACCGCCAGATCCGGCCGTCGTTGCCTCCGGTGACCACCCGGCCGTCGTGATCGACGGCCACGTCCTCCGGTCCCTCACCGGTGGGCAGGGCCCAGCGGTGCACGCCGTCGAGCACTCCGTTGGGAGCGAGCACTCCGGTGAGCGGAGGGGGCGGAGGGGCGTGCCAGACGACGGGGTCGACGCCGGTGCGGTCGAGCTTGCGGGCGAGAGACTCGAAGAAGGTCACGGACTGTGAGATTAGTCGCAAACCCGGCGGGCGTGGCGGCCCTACCTCCAGGCGAAGACGGGTTGGTCGAAACCGTCGATCCGGGTGTGCCGGTCGTGCAGTGCGACCTCCCGGAACTGGTACACGACCGCGCCCGTCGGGGCGTGCACGAGGTGACGCCGGAACGGCCACTGGATCACCGGTTTCGACGATTCCGGGATCTCCACGAATCGCGGCTCGGCGTCGATCTCGGCGACGCCCACCGAGAACACTTCCGCCACTTCCTCGTGGTTGGGGACGAGCGAGGTGATCGACTGCTCCGACCACACGACGTACGGCGTGATGACGTACCCCGAGCGGGTGACGTAGTCGTCGAGTCTGCCGAGCACCGCGGACGGCTCCACGTCGAGGCCGAGTTCCTCGTGCAGTTCGCGCCGGGCGGCGTCCTCGCCGGTCTCGCCCGGATCCACCCCGCCACCGGGCAACGCGAACTGCCCCGGATGCGCACGCATCTTGCTCGGGCGCATGGTCAGCGGAACGGCCTGACCGTCCGCACCGTCGTTCATCACGGCGATCACGACCGCCGCGGACCGCCGGTTCGTCGGGTCCACGATCCGTGGTTCGAAGCGTGCCAGCGCGTCGGCGAGCCGTTCCCTGCTGAGTACGTGCCCATTCACCATCACCCGACAGTATCGCCACTCACCGCGAATCCCACGTTCCGGTCCCCCGCGTTTCGAGGCGCGCGTGCCGGACGTCGGCCGTCAGCCGAGCAACTGCTGTTTGATCTCGGTCTTCAGGACCTTCCCGAGTTTGGAACGAGGCAGGTCGGGCCAGACCAGGATCTCCTTCGGCGTCTTCACGCTGCCGATGCGCGCCTTCACGAACGCCGTGAGTGCGTCGGCATCGACAGGGTGTCCGGGTCGCGTCTGGACGACGGCGACGACGCGTTCGCCCCATTTCTCGTCGGGGAGCCCGATCACCCCGCAGTCCTGGATGCCCGGGTACGCCATGAGCGCCTGTTCCACCTCGACGGAATAGACGTTGAATCCGCCGGTGATGATCATGTCCTTGGCGCGGTCGACGATGTACAGGAAGTGGTCCTCGTCGAGGTACCCGATGTCGCCCGTGTGATGCCAGCCGCGTGCCGACGCCTCCTGCGTCGCAACGGGATTCTTGTAGTACCCCGCCATGACGAGTGAGCTGCGCACGACCACTTCGCCTCGTTCCCCGGCCGGCAGCAGAGTCCCCTGCCCGTCCATGATCGCGACGGTGACCAGCGGGGAGGGTCGGCCCGCGGAGCTCAACCGGGCGGTCGCCACCGAGCCGTTCTCGTCGAAGTGGTCTTTCGGCGCCATCGTCGCGATCATCATCGGCGCCTCGCTCTGTCCGAACAGCTGGGCCATCACCGGCCCGATCCGGGTCAGCGCCTCGCTCAGCCGCGTCGGCGAGATCGGCGCCGCGCCGTACCAGAAGCATTGCAGCGAACCGAGGTCCGTCGTCTCCAGGTCGGCGTGGTCGAGCAGCATGTAGATCAGGGTCGGCGGAAGGAACGTGTGGGTGACGCGGTCCCGCTCGATGTGCGCGAGGAACTGCCCGAGGTCGGGCGCGGGCAGGATGACCACCTGCCCGCCGAGGGTGAGGATCGGAAAGCACAGGACACCCGCCGCGTGGGTCAGTGGCGCGAGGGCGAGGTACACCGGTCTGCCGTCGAACGGGTAGCTCATCAGGGTCAGCGCCGACATCGTCTCGATGTTCCGGCCGGTGAGCATCACCCCCTTCGGCCGTCCCGTCGTCCCGCCGGTACCGACGATCAGCGCGAGGTCGTCGACGGGCTCGGCGTCGCGGCGTTCGGTCCCCAGCCAGGTGTGGAAGGAGTCGGCGTACGCCTCGTCGCCGTCGAGACATACGAGCGTGGTGAGCAGCGGCAGCTGCTGCCGAATCCGATCGACCAAGGGCGCGAACGCTTTCTGGAAGATCAGGCAGCGACAGTCGAAGAGGTCGAGCAGGTCCCTGTTTTCCGCGGCCTCGTTCCGCGGGTTGATCGGGCACCACACCGCCCCCGCCCGGCTGATCCCGAACACGCAGGAGAACGCGGTCGGGTCGTTGCCGGACAGCACGGCCACCTTGTCCCCCGCGCCGATCCCCGACCGTGCCAGCGCCGCCGCGACCCGCCGGCTCAGGTCCTGGACGTCCGCATACGACAGCGTCCGCTCGCCCATCGTCAGACACGGCGACGACGGGCCGAGCGAGGCTCCCTTGTCGAGGTAGTCGGTCAAGCGCATGGTGCAGTCCTCCTGCCACTCGCGGCCGGGACGATCAGCTCTGCACGGTGAGAACCGGCTCCATCACCAGGCCGAAACTGCGCAGAGCTCCGAGGAGTTCGCGATGCCCGAACGCCTGACACGCCGACGCCAGTCCCACCCGCTTCGGCGGCTGCTGCAGCAGGGAGTGCGCGGCGTACGCCTGCAGGAGACCCGTCTGCTTGTAGTTGCAGTTGCCGTGGATGACGCAGTGCGCCCGGCCGAGTGGACCCGACGCGTACACGGAATCGAGCGACGTGTTGACGCGTGGGTTCTCCCTGGGCGGCATCCCCGCCTGCACGGAGCCGGCGATCTCCGCGAGCGCCGCGTCCTGCTCGTCCGCGGGGAGGGTCTTGATCTGCTCCTCGACCATCTTCTGGGTCGCGACGACCCCCTCCATCACCGAGCGGTCGAACACGCCGCCGGCCGCCTTCACGTTCGCCACCCGCGGATCGTCCTTGAACCACACGGGGTGGCAGGTGCCGCCCCACGGCAGGGCGAGGGCCATTTGGTGCTGTCCCGGCACCACGACGTCGAAAGTGGTACCTGGGTCCCACTTCACGTACCGGTTCTGCTCCAGGTAGTACCAGTCGGCTTTGAGGATCGTGAAGATCGTCTGGGTGGACGCGTAGGTGGGAAAACCCTTCCACAGCACCAGAATGTCGAGCGTGTCCAGCCCCGGCGTCTCCAGCGCGATGTTCGCGGCGATCTCGCCGGTGGTGTACATCTGGGCGACGCCGGGAGACAGCAGCAGCCCCTCCTCGGCGTACCGGTCGCCGAATCTCTCCTGCACGTCCAGAACCCAGTCCTGCTCCCCGGTCGTGTCGGTGTAGTGACATCCCGCGGCGAGGGCCGCCTCGACGACGACGGCGCCGTGTTTGATGAACGGGCCCACCATGTTGCTTACCACCCGCGCGCCGCTGAACAGCTCCGTCAGCGCCGGAACGGTGTGTTCCACCTCGACGACCTCGTGGTCGACGGTGTCCAGGCCGGGGATCCGGTCGACCACTTCCTGAATTCGCTTCTTGTCCCGGCCGGCGGCGATGAACGGAATGTTGAACTCGCGCAGGTATTCACACACGAGCCGCCCGGTGTACCCGGAGACCCCATAGACGATGACGGGCTTCTTGTCGGTCATGACGTGCCTTTCGGTGAATTCGGAGAGAGAGCCGGAGCGGTCGAGTTACATGCCCATGCCGCCGTCGACCGGCAGTCCGATTCCGGTGACGAAGCGGGCGGCGTCGGAGGCCAGGAAGACGACGGTGTCGGCGATGTCCGCGACCTCACCGAGCCGCCCGAGCGGGGTCAGGCCGATCACGTCGGCGACTGCGGCGTCGGCGCTGGGCCACAGTCCGAGCCGCTCCATGTCGGCGGCCAGCCCGAGTCCCATCTCCGTGGCGACCAGCCCGGGGTACACGCAGTTCACGCGGACGCCGTATCCCAGTTTTCCCGCTTCCTGCGCCGCGACCCGGGTGAGCCGGTCGACGGCGGACTTGGTGGCCGAATAGCCGGCGATTCCGGGGAACGGGATGGTGGCGGCCACCGAGGAGACGTTGACGATCGACCCACCCGCGCCCGCGGCACCGCCGGGACGCATCGCACGCAGACCGTGCTTCAGGCCGAGCGCGACGCCGAGGATGTTCACGTCGCACATCCGGCGGACGTCGGCGGGGTCGATGTCGACCACGAGTGACGAGATCTCGATGCCGGCGTTGTTGACGAGGAGGTCGAACCCGCCGAGTTGCTCCACGGTGGCAGCGACGGCGCGCTCCCAGTTGCCGTCGTCGGTGACGTCGAGGGTCACGAATCCGGTGTCGACACCGGACTTCCCGAGCGAGTCGGCAGTCGTGCGCCCTTCCTCCTCGAGGACGTCGCCGATCACGACCGCAGCACCGGCTTCGGCGAGAGCGGCGGCCATTCCGGCCCCCAACCCCTTCGCACCACCGGTGACCAGCGCTTTTCGACCTGCAAGATCACGCACGCTCATTCCGACCTGCCTTCGCACGGAGACGATTCGCGGAAACCACGTCGCGAGCCGCTGTTCGCATTGTGGTGTGGATCACAGCGTATTCGACTTTGAATCCGTTGCCGAGAAGAACGCCGACCGGGTCTCGTGCCGCCAGGTCGACACATTCGCCGAACGCCGGGATCAACTCGCCGAGGCCGCGTTCAGACCCTCTCGGAACTCGGCTACGCCCGCACCAGCCCTCCGGAAATCGCCCAGAACTCCGGGTTCTCCACGGCGTTCTGCACTACTACTTCAGCGACAATGGCGAGCAGATACTGGCACTCGTCGTTCCGGCGCGTTAGGGGCGGTTACTTCTCCGCGGCGGCCTTGATTCGCTGCGCGAATGCGGGTGCGTCCTTGCGGGCCGCGACAAGCGCGAGGGGCGCGATCAGTTTTCCGATTCCGTGACCCTCCAACACGTTGAAGATCGTCACCTTGGTGCCCGCGCCGGACGGTTCGAGGTCGTAACCGCCCTCTTTCGCGATCACGGAGTTCTTCGATCGCTCCGCCCAGCGAATCTTCCGCGGCGCCTCGAATTCGGTGAGTTCGAACTCGCGCTTCGTGGTCATCCCCGCGTCCTTGACGGTGCTGACGAAGACGGTGCCGACTCCGGGAGGACCGTCCGTCTTCTTCACGATCTCCTGGACCCGCGGGCTGAACTCCCGGTCGTTGACCCCGGCGGCGAGATACTCGAACACTTCCTCGATGGGGCGATCGATCACCACAGTGCCTTCGAACCGTCCAGCCATGCCAGCCTCCCGTTTCCGTGACCTGCCGGTTTCCGACAGTACTCGCGCCGCGGCCTGCCCGCGGTCACATCGCCGATGCTTCCGGCCGCGCTGTCGATCCCGACGACGACGCGTCGCCCCGCGGCCCTCCGACGCGCGTAATGCACCCAGTCTTACCGGTTCCGCTGTCGGATATCGCCGTGGTTAACTGAAATGACGCTCACAGTCTCTGAAGGGCTGGACGGCATGTGGAAAGCGCAGCAGGTCGGACGTCTGTTCCTCGTCTCGGTACTCGCGGCACTCGCCGTGTGCGGAGTGAGCGCAACCGCATCGGCGCATGCCCCGGCCGTCACCGGCAAGGTCCTCGCGCCGGCGCTCTCCCCGGCGAGCGGTCAGGTCGTCGGCATCGCACACCCCGTCGTCGTCCGGTTCACGTCTCCGGTACCCGATCGCACGCTCGCCGAGCGTGGTGTCCGGATCACCCCGTCCAGACCGGTGCCCGGGCAGTTCTCCTGGATCGACGACCGCACCCTGCAATGGAGCCCGGACCACTTCTGGCCGGCGCACACCGGGGTGACCGTCGAGGCTGCGGGCGCGAGGTCGCAGTTCCAGGTCGGTGACGCTCTCGTCGCCGTCGCGAACACGACGACGCACCAGTTCACCGTCAGCGTCAACGACCAGATCGTGCAGACGATGCCTGCGTCGATGGGCAAACCCGGATACGAGACCCCGCTCGGAACGTTCCCCGTCATCGAGCAGTTCCGCGACATGATCATGGACTCGTCGACATACGGCGTCCCGATCGACGACGAGGAGGGCTACCGCCTGTACGTCGAATACGCCACCCGCATCACGTGGGGCGGGATCTTCGTGCACGCCGCACCGTGGTCGGTGGGTTCGCAGGGCTTCGAGAACGTCAGCCACGGGTGCATCAATCTCAGCACCGAGAACGCGCGGTGGTTCTACGACAACGCCAAGATCGGCGACCCCGTCATCGTCACCGCGTGAGTCCCGCGCCCGAGACACAGAAAAGGCGGCTCCCCGTTTCCGGGAAACCGCCTTCGCTGATCATCTGGTCGGGCTGACAGGATTTGAACCTGCGACCACTTGACCCCCAGTCAAGTGCGCTACCAAGCTGCGCCACAGCCCGTCCGCACCCTCGTTCAGGTGCTCGATGAGATTACATCAGTGGCAGTCCGTAACGCTAATCGCCTGGTCAGAGCGCATTCTGTCGGATCAACGACTCCGCCGCTCACGCTTTTCCCGCACCCGCACCGAGATGCGGACGGGACTGCCGTCG
Organism: Rhodococcus sp. NPDC057014; assembly: GCF_042673295.1. Lineage (NCBI taxonomy): Bacteria > Bacillati > Actinomycetota > Actinomycetes > Mycobacteriales > Nocardiaceae > Rhodococcus > Rhodococcus sp. NPDC057014. Next base: position 23,017 of record NZ_JBHUSF010000035.1, on the reverse strand, counting down.
AAATTGAACTCCTCACGCAGGCGCCGCTCCAGGAACCGGCGGTAGCCCGCCTCCAGGAACCCGGTCGTGAACAGCACGAACGTCGGCGGACGCGTCCCGGCCTGCGTGGCGAACATCACGCGAGGCAGCCGGCCACCGCGCATCGGCGGCGGCGTCGCGGCGACGACTTCCTTGAGCCACGTGTTGAGCCTGCCCGTCGGAATGCGCTTGTCCCACGATTCCAGCGCCGTGTCGAGTGCGGGCACCAGCTTCTGCACCGCACGTCCCGTCTGCGCCGAGATGTTGACGCGCTGCGCCCACGGCACCCGCACCAGGTCCCGATCGACTTCGCGGTCGAGCTGAAGTCGGCGGTCCTCGTCGACGAGATCCCATTTGTTGAACGCGATGACGAGGGCCCGGCCGGCGTCGGCCACCATGCTCAGCACGCGCAGGTCCTGCTCGGAGATCGGCTCGGACGCGTCGATCAGCAGAATCGCAACCTCCGCGGCCTCGATGGCGCTCTTCGTCCGCAGCGACGCGTAGAACTCGGCGCCGCTGGCGTGGCTGACCCGCTTGCGCAGACCGGCGGTGTCGACGAAACGCCACGGCCTGCCGCCGAGTTCCACGATCGAGTCGACCGGGTCGACGGTGGTGCCCGCGACGTTGTGGACCACCGAACGCTCGTCGCCCGACAGTTTGTTCAGCAGGCTCGACTTCCCGACGTTCGGCTTCCCGACCAGGGCCACACGACGCGGTCCGCCGCCGGGGATGCCCTCGCGCGGGGTCTCCGGGAGGGCGGAGAGCACCTCGTCGAGAAGATCGCCCGTACCGCGGCCGTGCGTCGCACTCACCGAGTGCGGCTGCCCGAGCCCCAGCGACCACAGTGCGGCCACCTCCGATTCGGTGCGGCCGTCGTCCACCTTGTTGGCGACCAGCAGAACCGGCGTCTTGGACCGGCGCAGCACCTTGGCCACGGCCTCGTCGGTCGCGGTGGCGCCGACGACGGCGTCGACGACGAGCAGGATCGCGTCCGCCGTCTGCATCGCCAGCTCCGCCTGCCGGGCCACGGACTGCTGAAGGCCCTTGGCGTCGGGTTCCCAGCCGCCGGTGTCCTGCACCATGAACCGGCGTCCGCTCCAGTTCGCCTCGTACGAGACACGGTCCCGGGTCACACCGGGAATGTCCTCGACGACGGCCTCGCGGCGGCCGATGATCCGGTTGACGAGCGTCGACTTGCCGACGTTCGGGCGTCCGACCACGGCGAGGGTCGGAACCGGGACGTGGGCCTCCCCGTCGCCGCCGTCTTCGAGGTCGAGGACCTCCCAGTCGGATTCCTCACTCCAGGTGCCGTCGCCTGCGAACTCGGTGGTGAATTGTTCGGTCACTGCCCTGCTCCACTTCTTTCGCTTACCACCAGCAGCAACCTGCCGATCACGTCGTCGATTCCGAGTTCGCTGGTGTCGACCAGCACGGAATCGTCGGCCGGCCGCAGCGGCGACACGGCGCGCGTGGAGTCGAGGTGGTCACGACGCTGCACATCGGCCAGTACGGCCGCGTAGTCGTCGCCTCGTCCTTCCGCGAGATTCTGCGCATTTCGGCGCTGGGCCCGGGCTTCCGCCGAGGCGGTCAGATAGATCTTCACGTCGGCGTCGGGAAGCACGACGGTGCCGATGTCCCTGCCTTCGACGACGATCCTCTCGGTCTCGCCCGTGAGACGACGCTGCGCCGCGACGAGCAGTTCGCGCACCGCGGGAACGGCGGAGACAGCCGAGACGGCCTTGGTCACCGCGTCGCCGCGGATCTCCTCCCCCACGTCCTCGCCGTCGAGCAGAACCTGCTCGCCCGCCGGGTCGGTTCCGATCGACCACGGCAACCCGGCGGTCGCGTCGGCGATCGCGGCGGGATCGGTGAGGTCCACGCCCTTGCGCAGCACGTGCAGTGTCGCGATGCGGTACATCGCTCCGGTGTCGAGGTACCGGGCGCCGAGTCGCTGCGCCAGCATCCTCGAGACACTCGACTTCCCGGTTCCGGAGGGGCCGTCCATCGCGACGACCAGCGACGAGGCACTCACAGGCCCACCGCCCCGTAGAGACCGCCGACCTCGCCGCGACCCAGAACGCGCAATGTGCCGGGCCGCTGGTCGCCGAGCGCGACCGCGCCGATGTCCGTCCGAACGAGCCGGATGACGGGGTGTCCCACGGCGTCGAACAGGCGGCGCACGATGTGCTTGCGGCCCTCGTGCAGCGTGACCCGGACGAGCGACTTGCCCTCGTTGATGTCGAGGAGCGTGAACGTGTCGACCTTCGCCGGTCCGTCCTCGAGCTCGACCCCCTCCTTCAGCTTCTTACCGACGCCGCGCTCGAGAGCCCCCGACACGGTCGCCAGGTACGTCTTCGACACCTCGAACGACGGGTGCATCAGCCGATGCGCCAGATCACCGTCGTTGGTGAGGAGCAGCAGTCCCTCGGTGTCGGCGTCGAGCCGACCGACGTGGAACAACCGCTGACCGGCGGCGACCCGCTCGGAGACGATGTCACCGACGCACGGGCGACCCAGGTCGTCCGACATCGTCGACTGCCAGCCACGGGGTTTGTTGAGGGCGAGGTGAACCAGGTCCTTCTGGACGACGACGCGGACTCCGTCCACCCGCACCACCGCGTTCTCGGGGTCGATGCGCAGTCCCTGTTCGATGACGATGCGGCCGTCGACCTCGACACGACCCTGCGAGATCAGTTCCTCGGCCGCACGACGCGACGCGACGCCGGCCTGAGCGAGAACCTTCTGCAGGCGCATGCCGTCGCCCTGCGGCGGGCCGACGGGCCGATCGGCGTCGGCGTACTGGTGCCGGGCCGGCTTGGCGTTGCTGATCTTGGGGGCCTGGGCCTGTGCGCGTTGCGGCTTGGCCGACTTGGGCTTGCCACGCTTGTTCTTCGCGGCAGGGTCGGGCCTGCCGGGTTTGCCCTTCGCGGCGTCGGGCCTGCCTGATCGATGACCGGCCTCGGCCCTGTCCGAGCGTCCTCCGGTCTCCGACCTGGTGCGTCCTCCGGTCTCCGACCTGGTGGGGCGCTGCTTCTTGTTGTTGCGATCCGGTGTGCCATCTCGGCGAGCGGGTTTCTTCACTTTTGTACTATCCCTGTCAGTCTTCGGTGTCCAGCCCGGTGTCCAACTCTTCTGTGGAAGCCGTAGCTTTATTCATTCTCGCAAATCGTGGGTCAGATTCCAGACTGTCACTGATGTCATCTATCAGATCCACATCCGGCAACAACGGAGCCAACGCGGGAAGATCGGCCAGAGACGCCAAGCCGAGCCGTTCCAGGAAGAGTTCCGTCGTCGAGTACTGCGTGGCGTTGGTATCGGGATCGACGCCGGCTTCGGCGATCAAACCGCGAGCGAGAAGTGTGCGCACCACACCATCCACGTTGACGCCGCGCACCGCACTGATCCGTACGCGGGTCAACGGTTGACGGTATGCCACCACGGCCAGAGTTTCCAACGCCGCCCTCGTCAGTTTGGAGCGGGCTCCGTCGAGCAGGAGCCGTTCGACGTAGGGTGCGTACGCGGTGCGGGTGTAGAGACGCCAACCGTCACCGGCATATCGGAGGTCCATCCCGCTTCCCCGGGCGGTGAGCTCGGCGGACATGCGGTTCAGTGTCTCCGTGATGCGATTCACAGAAGCACCGGTCGCGGACGCGAGCTGCTCCGCACCGGCCGGTGAGTCCACGATCAGCAGCAACGACTCGAGGACCGCTGCGAGTTCTGTGTCCGACAGCTCGGGTTCTGCGTCCGACAGCTCGGGTTCCGTATCGACGGCGCCCTGGTCGTCCGGCTCGTCGAACGGGGCCGAACTCATCCGTAATCCTCCTCGGTCACCGGGGCATGTGTACCTTCCCCGGTCCAGCTCACCAGCAGTTCCCCGAGTGGCTCGGGCTGTTCGAACAACACGGACTGCTCGCGGTACAGCTCGAGCAGCGCGAGAAATCTTGCCACGATCAGGCCGGTGACCTCGCACTCCGAGACGAGGTCGCCGAAGCTCGCCCACTCGCCCGCTCCTCGCTCGCGGAGCAGTTCCAGCATCCGCGCCGCCTGTTCGGGGACCGACACCGCGTGCATGTCGTGCAGGTGGTCGAGTCCCACGGTGGGCTTCGGGCGGGGTGTGAACACGGTCGCGGCGATCTCCGCGAACCGCTGGGGGTCGACGCCGAGCAGCACTTCCGGCAGCAACTGGGTGAACTGGTCCTCCAGAGCTGCCGACCGCGGATACCGGCGCAGTGCGGCCGCCTCGAGTTCGCCGAACAGTTGCGCCACCTGCTTGTACGCGCGGTACTGCAGCAGCCGGGCGAACAGCAGGTCGCGCGCCTCGAGAAGCGCGAGGTCCTCGGCGTCCTCCACCTGTCCCGCGGGGAGCAGACGCGCCGCCTTCAGGTCGAGCAGTGTCGCGGCGACGACCAGGAATTCCGTGGTCTGGTCGAGACCCATCTCCGCGCCGAGCGTGCGGGTGTAGGCGATGAAGTCGTCCGTCACCTGGTGCAGCGCGACTTCCGTGACGTCCAGCTGCCGCTGGTTGATCAGGGTGAGGAGCAGATCGAACGGTCCCTCGAAGTTGCGCAGCGTCACCCTGAAGCCGGGCTTGACGGCGGGCGCCTGCGGGTCCTCGCCGTTCGAACCCTCGGTCTGCGGTGGTGCCGGAATGTCTTGCGTATTCACCACTTACCGGCCGGACCGGTGAATGACCTCGCGTGCCAGCGCCCGGTACGCCTCGGCACCGGTCGACTTGGGCGCCCAGGTGGTGATCGGTTCCCCGGCGACCGAGGTCTCGGGGAATCGCACGGTCCGGTTGATCACGGTGTCGTAGACCAAGTCCCCGAATACCTCCACGACGCGGGCCATCACTTCGCGTGCGTGCAGGGTCCGCGCGTCGAACATCGTCACGACGATCCCGGCGAGTTCGAGTCGCGGGTTGAGCCGGTCGTGGACCTTCTCGACCGTGTCGTTGAGCAGCGCCAGTCCGCGCAGGCTGAAGTATTCGCACTCCATCGGGATGATCACCGAGTCTGCGCAGGCCAGCGCATTGACCGTGAGCAGACCGAGGGACGGCTGGCAGTCGATGAGGACGTAGTCGTAGCGGTCGAGCACGGGATGCAGCACGCGTCCGAGTGTCTGCTCACGCCCCACCTCGGTGACGAGCTGGATCTCCGCCGCCGACAGGTCGATGTTGCTCGGCAGCAGGTCGAGGCCCTCGACGCGCGTCCGCATCAGGACGTCGTCGATCGAGACGCGCGGTTCGACGAGCAGATTGTGGACGGTCAGTTCGAGGTCGTTGTGCGCGACGCCGAGGCCCGCGGACAGCGCCCCCTGGGGATCGAGGTCGACGAGCAGGACCCGTCGACCGTATTCGGCCAGCGACGCACCCAGGTTGATCGTCGACGTCGTCTTGCCGACGCCGCCCTTCTGGTTGCACATCGCGACGATCTTGGCCGGGCCGTGCGAGGGTAGCGGGGCGGGTTCCGGCACCTCACGCGTCGGCCGACCCGTGGGGCCGAGTTCCTCCTCCACGACCACGGCAGCGTCGTCGAACAAGTCTGCGGTTTCGGTTTGCCGCACGTCGAACATGTCGCCCTCCGGTTGCGAGTGCTCTGACTCCGCCGCTGGCGGCTGCGGTGTCACCACGGTCCGATGATCCCCTGTTCTCTCGATGATCGCTGTCGATCCCACATCGTTATACGAACGCTACCGCCTCGTACCGTGAATTTTCCCCTCGACACGCTTTCCGCTACCGCGCCCGGGGGTGCGCTCCGGCCCACACTTCGCGCAACGCACCCACTGTCACCAGCGTATATATCTGCGTGGTCGTCACCGACGCGTGTCCGAGCAACTCCTGGACGACGCGGACGTCGGCGCCGCCGTCGAGAAGGTGGGTCGCGAACGAGTGGCGGAGCGTGTGCGGAGACACCGCCGACGAGATCCCCGCCGCGTCCGCCGCGGTCTGCAGCACCTGCCACGCGCTCTGCCGGGACAGCCGTCCGCCGCGGACGTTGAGGAACAGGGCAGGTGTCGCGCTGGACACCAGGGCGGGCCTGCCCCGGATCAGGTAGGCGTCGAGGGATTCGACGGCGGGCCGCCCCACCGGCACCACCCGCTGCTTGCCGCCCTTGCCACGCAGCAGCACCGACCGGGTCTCGGTGTCGATGTCGTCGACGTCCAGGCCGACGGCCTCGGAGATGCGGGCGCCCGTCGAATACAGCAACTCGAGCAGCGCGCGGTCGCGCACCGCCCGCGGTCCGTCTGCGGGTCCGCTGCCTCCGACCGACTCCAGCAGGGCCAGCACCTCGTTGACCGGGAGCGACTTCGGGAGCCGTTTCGCAGGCGACGGTGGCCGCACGTCCCGGGCGACGTCGACGGCGGTCAGCCCCTCGGCCGCGGCGAACCGGTGGAATCCGCGCACCGCGATCAGCGCCCTGGCCGCCGAACTCGCTGCCAGCGGGGGCAGTTCGCGGTTCGGATCACCCGTCCTCAGGGCGATCACGAAGTCGCTGACATCCTGTTCGCGGACACGGCCGATGTCAGTGACCTCCCGGTCGGCGAGGAACTGCGTGTACCGCTGAAGGTCGCGCCGGTACGAACCGAGCGTGTTGCGGGCGGCCCCGCGCTCGACCGCCATGTGGTCGAGGTACGAATCCACCTGGCGGGCGATCACCACGTCACGCCCGCGCGGCTTCGTCCCCGGCGGCACGTGCGCGCTTCCGCTCGCTGAACCGCTCGGGGCGATCGACCCAGGGGGCGCTTGCGTCGCGGAGTTCGCCGAGACCGCCAGGCCGGGACCGGGCGGCGGCGAGGGCCATCACTCCGGACGCGGCCGTGGCGTTGACGATGGTCCCGTTCAGCACCATCGACACGACCTCGTCGAACGGAATCCGCTCGATCTCGAGGTCGGCTTCCTCGTCCTCCGGGTCCGGCCTGTCCACTTCGTGCAGGTCCTCGGCGAGGAACACACGCACCGACTCGTCCGTGAACCCCGGTGAGAGAACGACATCCACGAGGACGGACCAGCGCCGGGCCGCGAGGCCGGTCTCTTCCGCCAGTTCGCGTCGGGCGGCGTCGACGGGATCCTCCCCGGGCTCGTCCAGCAGACCCGCCGGAATCTCCCACAACCGGCGCCCCACCGGGTGCCGGTACTGGTGGATCAGGACGACCCGGTCCTCGTCGTCGAGCACCACGACGGCGACGGCGCCGTGGTGCTCGACCACCTCACGTTCGGCGGTCCGGCCGTCCGGCATCGCGACGTGATCCACCCGCAGCGCGAGGATCGCGCCGCTGTAGACGGCGCGCGAGTCGAGAGTCTCGAATTCGTGCCGGCCGATGTCGGGCATGGTCGGTCTCGCCCTATCCCGCGCTGTCGACCGACGCGACCTCGTCGCGGTCGGCGGAATCGGCGATCTCGTCGTCGGCGACCGCGTGCTCCTCGCCGTGTACGTCGACGGGGAGGCGCTCCTCGAGCTTGTGCCTCAGCGCCGCGTCGACGGACGCCGCGAACAGCGGATGCGGACGCGTCGGACGGCTCTTCAGCTCGGGGTGGGCCTGCGTGGCTACGAAGAACGGGTGCTGATCGGCCGGGTACTCGACGAATTCGACGAGGTGACCGTCGGGAGAGGTGCCGCTGAACCGTAGTCCGCTCTTGGCGATCCGGTCCCGGTACGCGTTGTTGACCTCGTAGCGGTGACGGTGACGTTCCGACACCTCTTCGCTGCCGTACGCCCGGGCGACGACGGACCCCTTCGCCAGGACGGCGGGGTACGCGCCGAGGCGCATCGTGCCGCCGAGGTCCGCCTCGCCGGCGATGACGTCTTCCTGATCGGCCATCGTGGAGATCACGGGGTGGGTGGTCTCGGGCTCGAACTCGGCGGAGTTGGCGTCGTCCAGACCGACGCTGCGCGCGGCTTCGATCACGACACACTGCAGGCCCAGGCACAGTCCGAGCAGCGGGATCTTCCGGTGGCGGGCGTACCGGATCGCGCCGAGCTTGCCCTCGATGCCGCGGATTCCGAAGCCGCCGGGGATCAGCACACCGTCGACGTCGCCGAGCGCGGCCTGCGCGCCCGCCTCGGTCTCACAGGCGTCCGACGGCACCCACGAGATCTCCACCTTCGAGCGGTTCGCGAATCCGCCTGCACGCAGCGCCTCGGTGACGGACAGGTACGCGTCCGGCAGGTCGACGTATTTTCCGACCAGCGCAATCCGCACGGTCTCGCGCGGCTGGTGGACGCGCTCGAGCAGGTTTCCCCACACGGTCCAGTCCACGTCGCGGAACGGCAGTCCCAGCTGACGGACGACGTACGCGTCGAGGCCCTCGCTGTGCAGCACCTTCGGGATGTCGTAGATCGACGGCGCGTCGGGCGTCGAGATGCAGCCGTCGACGTCGACGTCGCACATGAGCGCGATCTTGTTCTTCAGCGCCGGGGGAACCTCGCGGTCGCAGCGCAGGATCAGCGCGTCGGGCTGGATGCCGATGTTTCGCAGCGCGGCGACCGAATGCTGGGTGGGCTTCGTCTTGAGCTCACCCGACGGCGCCAGGTACGGGACCAGGGAGACGTGCAGGAAGAAGACGTTGTCCCGGCCGACGTCGTGGCGCACCTGACGGGCGGCCTCGAGGAACGGCTGTGACTCGATGTCGCCGACGGTGCCGCCGATCTCCGTGATGACGACGTCGGGGCGGTGTCCCTGCAGATCCGGCCCGCTCATCGCGAGGATCCGGCTCTTGATCTCGTCCGTGATGTGCGGAATGACCTGGACGGTGTCGCCGAGGTACTCGCCGCGGCGCTCCTTGGCGATGACCGTCGAATACACCTGGCCGGTGGTCACATTCGCCTGACCGGACAGGTCGCGGTCGAGGAAGCGCTCGTAGTGGCCGACGTCGAGGTCGGTCTCGGCACCGTCCTCGGTGACGAAGACCTCACCGTGCTGGAAGGGGTTCATCGTGCCCGGATCGACGTTGAGGTACGGATCCAGTTTCTGCATGGTCACGCGCATTCCCCGCGCGGTCAGCAATTGCCCGAGGCTCGAGGCTGTGAGGCCCTTGCCGAGTGAGGAGGCGACGCCGCCGCTCACGAAGATGTGCTTGGTGGCGGTACGCGAATGAGTGCGTGACTGTGGCAAAGGGGCTCCCGTGACGACTGTGCAGGGCTTGGTCTGTTCGAGCAATGCTGGGGCCTGCCGACCCACGGGACTTCACGGTAACACCTCGGCGGACGTCCCGGAAACAACGCGCCGCGATTGCCCGCCCCGATGTGACGCGCGCTACGCCGGGGTGGCCCCCACGGTGACTCCGGTGGTGCCGGGTCCGGTGCCGTACCGGCCGGCGCCGCCGTTCAGTTGCTCCTGCAGCGCGAGCGGAACGGTGATCTTGCCCGCTTCCCGGTCGATGTTGTCGATCGTCGTGAGCGCTGCCGAGAGGGCGGCGTCGGCGCGTGCCACGGCGACCGCGCCGTTGCCCTGGGCGGAGGCCGGACGTCCGGCGAGCACTGCCCCGGCACCGCGTGAGTCCAGCGCGCCCGCGAACCGGGCCACGACCGCACCGCGATTGCCGCTGACGCCGTCCTCGACGTCCCGATCTCCGGTCAGCACCACCGCGACCTGCGCAGGCTGGACGGCCCCGTCGTCGTAGCTGACGAATCCGGCGCCGCGCAGGGTCTCGAGGGCCAGCGCCATCTCCTGGGCGGAACTCTGCGGCTGACCGGTCTCCTTGCCGAGCATGAGAACGGAGCCCAGCAGGTCGCCTGCGAGGCTGCCCTGGTCGACGGCCCCGGTCTTCAACGTGACGCCCGCGGGGATCACGTTGTTGACGACGGTCCGCAGCCGGTCACCGCCCGTGGCGTCGACGAACGAGTCGGTCAACGACACCCGCCCGGTCACCGAACCTCCTGCCTGCGCGATCATCCGGTTGACCCCGTCGAGGTCGGCGGGGTCGGCATCGGGAGTCGTCACGACCATCACGGTGCGTTGCGCGAGCGAGTCGGCGACCACGCGGCCGCCCACCGCGGAATCGAAGCCGTCGGCCGAGTTCAACTGCTCGGTCAGTTGGTTGTTGCGTTCGGTCGCGTTTTCCACGTCGGTCTGCAGGTCGGCCTTGTCGTCGCGCAGTCCCGACACAAGACCGCTCGACAACAGGCCGGAGCCCATCACCACGCCGATTGCCAGAGCCAGGAAGATCGCCGCTATGGAAATGGCATGTTGACGCAGAGAAATCACTTGAAGAACCCCTGCACCCACAACGCAAAGCTGTTCCATGTCGCGACGGTCCAGTCGAGTGCTTCACCACCCACGTTGGACACGACCAGCGCCACGATGACCGCCACGAGAGCGGCGAGGACGAGCAGCGCGATCGCTCCTCCCGACACGCGGCTGCGGTACAGGGTCGCCACGGCCTTCGCGTCCACCAGTTTCGGCCCGACCTTCAGGCGGGTCATGAACGCCGACGGGTTGCTGTCGCGGCGACCGCGGTCGAAGAACTCGTCGAGGGAGACGGTGTTCCCGACCGTGACGATCAGCGACGCGCCGTGGTGGTCGGCCAGCAGCAGGGCCAGGTCGGACGGCGATCCGGACGCGGGGAACGTCATCGCTCCGATGCCGAGGTCCTGGATGCGCGACAGCCCGGGTGCGTGACCGTCCTGGTCGGCGGGCAGAACCACCTCGGCACCCGACTTCAACGTCGCGCTGGTGATGTCCTCGGGGTCGCCGACGATGAGATCCGGGCGATAGCCCGCCGACTTCAGGACGTCGGCGCCTGCTCCGACGCCGATGAGGATCGGCGAGTATTCCTTGATGAACGGCTTGAGGTTCTTCAGGTCGGACGCGTGGTCCGGGCCGTCGGACACGATGACGACGTGCCGTTCCTTCATGTCGACGTCGACGTCGGGGACCCCGACCCCGTCGATCAGCAACGGGCTCTCGGTGCGGATGAACTCGATGGTGTTGCCGGAGAACGCCTCGAGGTGGTCGACGAGACCGGTCTTCGCCTCGATCATCCGGTCGGAGATCTCCGCCTCGGTCTGTTCGTCGCCCTTGGCGATGCGCCGTTCCCCGGAGTAGACACCTCCCCCGTTCACCCGGACCTTGCTGCCGTCTTTGATGCTCTTGAAGATCTCGGCGCCCGCCGAATCCACCAGCAGGATTCCGTTGGCGACGATCACCTCCGGGCCGAGGTTGGGATACCGCCCGGAGATCGAGGGCGACGCGTTGATCACTGCGAGAACGCCGGCCTTCACGAGGGCGTCCGCGGTTCCGCGATCGAGGTCGAGCTCGTCGAGAACGACGATGTCACCGGGTCCGACGCGGCGCAGCAACTTGGCCGTGTTGCGATCCACCCTGGCGATGCCGCTGACCCCAGGCAAAGTTTCGGTGTTACGTGACAGCAGTGCCGGCATCTTCATGGATTCGATGATGGACCGGAAGCTCGACCGACCTGTGGAGGCGCGCCGAACCGTTTACCACATCAGTCACACCATTACCACGGGGCGGCCGACGGACCACCGAGCGGGGTCAGGCGGAACGCTCGGCGTTGGCCGTCGCCAGCAGCTCCTCCGCGTGGGCGCGTCCGGTCTCCGTGTCGTCGAGGCCGGCGAGCATCCGGGCCAGTTCCACGACCCGTTCGTCGTCGGTGAGTGTGTGCACGCCACTGCTGACGACGCCGTCCTCGTCGTCGACCTTGTCGACCACCAGGTGGGTGTCTGCGAACGCCGCGACCTGCGGCAGGTGCGTGACGACGATGACCTGGTGCGTGCGGGCCAGCCGGGCCAGCCGCCTGCCGATCTCGACCGCGGCCCTCCCGCCGACGCCGGCGTCGACCTCGTCGAACACCATGGTCGCGCCGGAGTCGGACCCGGCGAGTACCACCTCGAGCGCAAGCATCACGCGCGAGAGCTCACCGCCGGACGCGCTCTTGCTGATGGGCAGCGACTGCGCGCCGCTGTGCGCCGACAGCCGGAACTCTACTTCGTCGACGCCGGACGATCCCGCATGGAGTTCGGTGCCGTCGACGGTGAGCGGGGCCGTGTCCTGGGGTCCGGCGATCCGGGGCCGGACCGTCACCTCGAGCGCCGCCCGGCCCATTGCCAGACCGGCGAGTTCGGAGCTGACCGCCTTGGCGAGTTTGGTCGCCGCCTTGACGCGGGCCGCGGTCAGTTTGGACGCGGCCTCCGCCGTCGACGCCGCCGACTCCTCCACCTGCTTCGTCAGCGCGGCCAGCGCATCGGAGGACACGTCGATCTTCTCGAGCCGCGCACGGGCGTTGTCGGCCCATTCCAGGACGCCGTCGACGTCCGCGGCGTACTTGCGGATGAGGTTCTTCAGCTCCGCCTGCCGGGACAGCAGGGAATCCAATGCCCCCGGGTCCGCCGGCAGTCCGGCGAGGTACGTGGTGAGGTCGGCGGAGACGTCGGTGACCACCGCGATCACCTCGGCGAGGCGGGGTCCGAGCCCGTCGAGTTCGGGATCGGTGGCCGATTCGATCCGGGCCCGCGCCTCGGACAGCAGGTCCAGCGCGGGCGCGGCCACGCCGTCGCCGTCCATGTCGTCGCCGCCGGCGAGCGCCGCGTGCGCTTCCTCCGCCGCCGACCGCAGCGAGTCGAGTTCGCTGAGCCTGCGCACCTCCGACACGATCGACTCGTCCTCGCCCGGGGCGGGGGCGACGCCGTCGATCTCGTTGAGGGCGAACGTCAGCTGGTCGGCTTCCTGCGCGAGTTCCCGGGTACGACCGGTCCGTTCGATGAGTTCGGATCGCGCGGTCATCCACTCGTCGCGGTGTTTGCGGTACCGCGCGACCAGCGGCCCGACCGTCTTGTCCGCGAATCGGTCGAGCGCGGCACACTGCTGGTCCGGGCGGAGCAGCCGCAGCTGGTCGTTCTGCCCGTGCACGGTGAGCAGCGGATCGGTGAACTCCGACAGCACGCCCGCCGGAACGCTGCGGCCACCCAGGTGGGCCCGGGACCGGCCGTCGCTGCCGACGGTGCGGACCGCGATGATGGTGCCGTCCTCGTCCCGCTCGGCACCGGTCGATTCGAGCAGCCGGGTCACGGCCCGTTCGACGTGCTCCGAGCCCTCGTCGGTCATGAACCGGCCCTCGACGACGGCACGCGGCGCACCGAGGCGGACTCGTCCCGCGTCTGCCCGCGCACCGCTGAGCAGGTGCAGGCTCGTCACCACCATCGTCTTACCCGCGCCGGTCTCACCGGTGAGCACCGTCAAACCTTCGTGGAATTGCGCCGACGCCTCGGAGATCACACCGAGGTTGTCGATCCTGATCTCTGCCAGCACGTCTAGGGCTTCCTTCCTCGCCACCCGGTGACGGGCAGCTCGAACTTTCGCACCATCCGGTCCGCGAACGGCGCCGAATCCAGTCGTACCCAACGAACGGGTTCCTTGCCACGCACCACTTCGACGCGGGCGCCCGCAGGCAGTTCGAGCGTCCGGCGACCGTCGCAGAACACCAGACCGTCGTGACTGCCTGCCACCGTCTCCACCGCAATCAACGATTCCGGGCTCGTCACGAGGGGGCGCGCGAACAAGGCGTGCGCGTTGCTCGGAACCACCAGCAGCGCCTCGAGCTCCGGCCACACCACGGGGCCGCCCGCGGAGAACGCGTATGCCGTCGACCCGGTGGGTGTGGAGATGAGCACGCCGTCACAGCCGAACGCCGACACCGGCCGCCCGTCCACCTCCAGCACCACCTCGAGGACACCGAGCCGGGACCGGTTCTCGATGCTCGCCTCGTTGAGCGCCCAGCCTCGTTCGATGATCTCGTCGTCCACCCGTACCAGCACGTCCAGCGTCATGCGGTGCTCGATGCGATATTCCCGGCGCACCACCTGGCCGAGTGCCTCGTCGAGGTGCTCGGCCTCCGTTTCCGCGAGGAATCCGATCCGGCCCAGGTTGATGCCGAGGACCGGAATGGACGCGGCCTGGGCGAGTTCCGCCGCCCGGAGGAACGTCCCGTCCCCACCGAGGACGAGCACCATCTCGCACCCGAGGGCCGCGTCGGGGCCTGCCTGCACGATGGTGACTTCGAGCCCGGGAACCAGGAACTCGTCGGCCGCCATGCCGTCCATCGGTTCGATGCGGGTGCTGTCGACCTCGTCGACGAGAACACGCAGTCCGATCCCGGCCCGCTCGAAGATCTTGCCGACGCGCCGCGCGGTCTCCGTGATCTCGGCGCGACCCGGATGCGCCACGAGCAGGATCTCCCGCTCGCGTTGCTGGGCGCCGCTGCTTCCCCCGCTCACTGTGGTCCCTCCTGCACCGCGGTGCGGATCAACTCTTCTACCGACTCGACCGGTACATCATCCGTCCCGGGTGTGACATCCGCGCGGAGCCACAGGAAGTATTCGACGTTCCCCGACGGCCCCGGCAGCGGACTGGCCACCGCACCGACGGTACGCAGTCCGAGCGACGCCGCCGTCTTCGCGACGTCCAGCACCGCGGCGACACGCAACTCCGGGTCACGCACCACCCCACCGGAGCCCACGTGATCCTTGCCGACCTCGAACTGCGGCTTCACCATCGGAACAAGATCTGCGCCCGCGGCCACGCAGGCGACGAACGCCGGGAGCACGAGCTTCAGGGAGATGAACGACAGGTCCGCGACCACCAGTTCGACCGGGCCGCCGATCTGCTCGGCATCGATGGATCGCACGTTGGTGCGGTCCACGACGTGGACGCGGTCGTCGGACTGCAGCCGCCACACCAACTGTCCGTACCCGACGTCCACCGCCACGACCTCCCGCGCGCCGTGGTGCAGCAGCACGTCGGTGAAGCCGCCGGTCGAGGCGCCGGCGTCGAGGCAACGCTTGCCGTCGACTTCGAGTCCGCGGGGGGTGAACGCCTCCAGCGCACCGAGGAGTTTGTGCGCGCCACGCGATGCCCAGGACACTTCGTTGTCGACCTCGACGACCCGCAGCGGGGTTCCCGCTTCGATGGCGGTGGCGGGTTTGGTCGCTGCCGCACCCGAGATCAGCACTCGGCCGGAGGCGATGAGTTCTTGCGCGTGTTCTCGGGACCGGGCCAGCCCCCGCCGAACGAGTTCGGCATCCACCCGTGCTCGACGGGCCACGTCAGATCTTGTCCACGGTGGCCAGAGCCTCCACCAGCACGTCGTGCGCCTTCTCGAGAAGGTGGGCTTTGCGTGGGATGACCCCGACGCCGTGCTCGTCGTCGGGGTCGGGTTCGACGGCTCCGAGCCGCGACAACAATCCGTCGACCTCCGTGTGGATCTTCTCGGGGTCGACACTCTGAGGAGGCCCAGGTAGATGGGCTCCCGGGCGCGGTATTGGCGTGCTCATCGGGCACAACGCTAGTCCATCGCGTTCGGATACGCATACAGCGAATCGCGTGACGAACGACGCGGGTCGGGCGGGTTTCAGGCACTCCAGCCGGAGACGACTGCGCTCACCGCGGGCGTCGTCGACGTGATCCTCGCGAAGTCGGGGAATTTCCATGCACCGACGGCCACGGCCCGCAGCAACGCAGCCGAATCCACCGAATCCACCGGATCGGCCGAATCCGCGGTCGGTTCGATCACCAGATCGGTGCCGTCGAACTCGACGGACCACCGGCTGTCCTCACCGACGACGGACTCGTCTGCGGGCCGGTTGAGCGAGTCCAGTTCGGATGCCAGGTAGGTGGGGCGCTGCTCCTGCGGGGCACGCAGAACGTCGATCGCGGTGCTCACGCCGGTGAGCACCAGCAGCGAGTCGAGACCGACGTTGTTGGCGCCTTCGATGTCGGTGTCCAGCCTGTCGCCGACCACCAGGGGCCGCACACAACCGCTGCGGCGCATCGCATCTTCCATCAACGGCGCTGCCGGCTTGCCCGCCACCAGCGGCTCGCGGGACGTCGCCGCGCGCAGGGCCGCGACCATGGAACCGTTGCCGAGGACCAGACCCCGTTCGGTGGGGAGGGTCGAGTCCAGGTTCGCCGCCACCCAGACGGCACCGGCACGGATCGCGAGCGTCGCCTCGGCGAGGATCGCCCAGCCCGTGGTCGGCGAATGCCCCTGGACCACAGCGGCGGGCGCGTCCTCAAACGACCGCACCGGACGCAAACCGACGTTCCGAACTTCGTCGGCGAGCGCGTCCGTTCCCACGACGAGCACGGCCGAATCGGGTGCGACATTCTCCGCGAGGAGCCTGGCCGCGGACTGCGAACTCGTCACCACCGTCGACTCGTCGGCGGCGAAGCCGAGTTCGGTCAGGTGTTCCGCGACGTCGCCGGGACTGCGACTGGCGTTGTTGGTCACGTAGTAGCAGGACTGCGTCCCCGCCGCCAAAGCCTCACGCGCACCGGGAATTTCCTGCGGTCCCTGGTACAGCGTGCCGTCCAGGTCGAACAGCAGACCGTCGTAATTCTCGCGCAGGGTCGTCACTGATCGTCTCCGGTCAGCTCGGCCACACGCTCCTCCGCGTCGGTGTCACCCTCGAGATCCGCCGCAGCGGAGTTGAGGAACCACTTGAGTCCGTCCTCGATGCGACCGGCCGCGACCAGGGCATCCGCGTACGCGTAGAACAGACGAGCGGCACCGGGACCGGTCCGGGAGGCGTCCAGGTCCGGGGTCTGCAGCGTGACGACGGCCTGATCGAACTGTCCGAGGTCCATGCGCGCTCCGGCGACCACCATGCGCAGCTCCGCGGCCTCGTCACCCGACAGCGCTGCCGCTTCCTCGCTTCGCCCGAGTTCGATCGCTCGCTCCGGGCGCCCAAGTCCACGTTCGCAGTCCGCCATCACCGCGAGCAGTCCGGGACCGCCCGCCATACGACGAGCAGCACGCAACTCCGACAGCGCTTCCGCCCATTCACCGGCGTGGTACGCAGTGATACCCGCGGCCTCACGGACAACCGCGATGCGACCGGCACGCTGACGCGCAGCCCGGGCATGCGCGAGTGCGAGACGCGGATCGTCGTCGACGAGTTTGCCGGCCATCACCAGATGGCGCGCAACAGTGTTCGCGTTCGTCTTGTCCAAGCTCAGCAGATCGCGGCGGACACTCGGATCCAGTTCACCGGCCTCGACGTTCTCGGGCAGATCCGGTTCGTCCGGACGAGCCTGCTGCCGCTGCGGACGGTCACCTTCACGTCCGCGAGGCGCGAAGCCGCCCTCGCCGCCACGACGGGGTCCGCCACCGCGACGATCGCCGCCTGCGCCACCACGATTGTCGCGCGAATCGCGGCGAGGACCGCCGGCGCCGCGGTTAGCACCGGAGGCACCGCCGCGGTTAGCACCGGAGGCACCGCCGCGGAAGGACCGACGTCCGTCGTCACTCTCCGACACAGTCATTCCTTTCACACAAACCACGAAAGGGGACCCAGTATATTGGGTCCCCTTTCGGTAACGGATGTTCGGCGGTGTCCTACTCTCCCACACCCTGTCGGGTGCAGTACCATCGGCGCTGGAGGGCTTAGCTTCCGGGTTCGGAATGGGACCGGGCGTTTCCCCTCCGCTATGGCCGCCGTAACTCTGTGAAATCAACACTCCACCACGGTCTTCGGTGGAGTGTTGATGTCACAGACCCCCCTTTTCTTCAAAAAGGGTCTGTGTTCACTCCACCACTTCCCGCAGGGAACGTGTGTGTTGTTTCAGATACTGCACAGTGGACGCGTAGCTTCTTTGTGGTAAGTCCTCGGCCTATTAGTACCAGTCACCTGCACCCGTTACCGGGCTT
>NZ_JBHUSF010000035.1:3373-5240 GCF_042673295.1 Rhodococcus sp. NPDC057014 | reverse complement strand
ACGTGTGTTGTTTCAGATACTGCACAGTGGACGCGTAGCTTCTTTGTGGTAAGTCCTCGGCCTATTAGTACCAGTCACCTGCACCCGTTACCGGGCTTCCAGTTCTGGCCTATCAACCCGGTGGTCTGCCGGGGGCCTTACCCCCTCGAGGGGGTGAGAAACCTCATCTTGGAACAGGCTTCCCGCTTAGATGCTTTCAGCGGTTATCCCTTCCGAACGTAGCTAACCAGCGGTGCTCCTGGTGGAACAACTGGCACACCAGAGGTTCGTCCGTCCCGGTCCTCTCGTACTAGGGACAGCCTTCCTCAAGTTTCTAACGCGCGCGGCGGATAGAGACCGAACTGTCTCACGACGTTCTAAACCCAGCTCGCGTGCCGCTTTAATGGGCGAACAGCCCAACCCTTGGGACCTACTCCAGCCCCAGGATGCGACGAGCCGACATCGAGGTGCCAAACCATCCCGTCGATATGGACTCTTGGGGAAGATCAGCCTGTTATCCCCGGGGTACCTTTTATCCGTTGAGCGACACCGCTTCCACTTGCCGGTGCCGGATCACTAGTCCCGACTTTCGTCCCTGCTCGACCTGTCAGTCTCACAGTCAAGCTCCCTTGTGCACTTGCACTCGACACCTGATTGCCAACCAGGCTGAGGGAACCTTTGGGCGCCTCCGTTACATTTTGGGAGGCAACCGCCCCAGTTAAACTACCCACCAGGCACTGTCCCTGAACCAGATCATGGTCCGAGGTTAGAGGTCCAATACGATCAGAGTGGTATTTCAACAACGACTCCACACTCACTGGCGTGAGCGCTTCACAGTCTCCCACCTATCCTACACAAACCGAACCGAACACCAATACCAAGCTGTAGTGAAGGTCCCGGGGTCTTTTCGTCCTGCCGCGCGTAACGAGCATCTTTACTCGTAATGCAATTTCGCCGAGTCTATGGTTGAGACAGCTGAGAAGTCGTTACGCCATTCGTGCAGGTCGGAACTTACCCGACAAGGAATTTCGCTACCTTAGGATGGTTATAGTTACCACCGCCGTTTACTGGGGCTTAAATTCTCAGCTTCGCCACAAGTGGCTAACCGGTCCTCTTAACCTTCCAGCACCGGGCAGGCGTCAGTCCGTATACATCGTCTTACGACTTCGCACGGACCTGTGTTTTTAGTAAACAGTCGCTTCTCACTGGTCTCTGCGGCCCCACCCAGCTCACACTGCAAGAGTGATCACCAAACGAGGCCCCCCTTCTCCCGAAGTTACGGGGGCATTTTGCCGAGTTCCTTAACCATAGTTATCTCGATCGCCTTAGTATTCTCTACCTGACCACCTGTGTCGGTTTGGGGTACGGGCCGTGTGAAAGCTCGCTAGAGGCTTTTCTCGGCAGCATAGGATCACTGAATTCGCCTCATTCGGCTATGCGTCACCTCTCAGGCTGTGTGAATGGCGGATTTGCCTACCATTCGCCCTACAGGCTTACACCAGTATTACCACTGACTGGCTCAGCTACCTTCCTGCGTCACCCCATCGCTTGGCTACTACCAGATCAGGTCCCATGCATCCACATCCAGGGCCCCCGAAGGGACGTAAGGACGCTTCAGGATGGTTAGTATCACTGATTCACCAGGGGCGCGTTCACACGGGTACGGGAATATCAACCCGTTGTCCATCGGCTACGCCTGTCGGCCTCGTCTTAGGTCCCGACTCACCCTGGGCGGATTAACCTGGCCCAGGAACCCTTGGTCATTCGGCGGACGAGTTTCTCACTCGTCTTTCGCTACTCATGCCTGCATTCTCACTCGTGTGGCCTCCACGGCTGGGTCACCCCGCCGCTTCCATGGCCACACGACGCTCCCCTACCCACCCACACC
>NZ_JBHUSF010000035.1:0-3278 GCF_042673295.1 Rhodococcus sp. NPDC057014 | reverse complement strand
GTGCATTGTGTGAGTGCCGCAGCTTCGGTGGTGTACTTGAGCCCCGCTACATTGTCGGCGCAGGATCACTTGACCAGTGAGCTATTACGCACTCTTTCAAGGGTGGCTGCTTCTAAGCCAACCTCCTGGTTGTCTTCGCGACCCCACATCCTTTTCCACTTAGTACACGCTTAGGGACCTTAGCTGGCGATCTGGGCTGTTTCCCTCTCGACTACGAACCTTATCGCCCGCAGTCTCACTGCCGCGCTCTCACTCACCGGCATTCGGAGTTTGGCTGATTTCGGTAAGCTTGTGGGCCCCCTAGACCATCCAGTAGCTCTACCTCCGGTGAGAAACACGCGACGCTGCACCTAAATGCATTTCGGGGAGAACCAGCTATCACGGAGTTTGATTGGCCTTTCACCCCTACCCACAGCTCATCCCCTCAGTTTTCAACCTAAGTGGGTTCGGTCCTCCACGACGTCTTACCGTCGCTTCAACCTGGCCATGGGTAGATCACTCCGCTTCGGGTCTAGAACATGCCACTACGAACGCCCTATTCGGACTCGCTTTCGCTACGGCTACCCCACACGGGTTAACCTCGCGACATGCCACTAACTCGCAGGCTCATTCTTCAAAAGGCACGCCATCACCCCCCACACCGAAGTGTGCAAAGGCTTTGACGGATTGTAAGCGCACGGTTTCAGGTACTATTTCACTCCCCTCCCGGGGTACTTTTCACCTTTCCCTCACGGTACTAGTCCGCTATCGGTCACCAGGGAGTATTCAGGCTTATCGGGTGGTCCCGACAGATTCACACCAGATTTCACGGGCCCGGTGCTACTTGGGTTTCCATCACGACAGTCGTCATGTTTTCGTGTACGGGATTCTCACCCTCTACGACAGGCCGTTCCAGACCACTTCCACTAACACAACGATTTCTTACTGTCGGCCAACACGGCAGCATTGACAAGATGAACCCCACAACCCCACGAATGCAACACCTGCCGGCTATCACACATCCATGGTTTAGCCTCTTCCGCTTTCGCTCGCCACTACTCACGGAATCACTATTGTTTTCTCTTCCTGTGGGTACTGAGATGTTTCACTTCCCCACGTTCCCTCCACACACCCTATATATTCAGGTGCGGGTAACACGACATCACTCGTGCTGGGTTTCCCCATTCGGACATCCTCGGATCTCAGCTCGGTTGACAGCTCCCCGAGGCTTATCGCAGCCTCCTACGTCCTTCATCGGCTCCTGGTGCCAAGGCATCCACCGTACGCTCTTCATTACTTACAACAAAGATGCTCGCGTCCACTGTGCAGTTCTCAAACAACACACAACCAACCATGCTCACGTCGCCACCGAACACCGAGAAAACCCGGCCGGTATGACCACCACAATTGTTTGTCGTCACTTTCCTGTAGAAAAAACACTCACGTGTTCTCTCAGGACCCAACAGTATGCCGATATAACTCTTCTCCCACCGGCACTCGGGCCGGCAGTAGTGAAAAGAATGCTTGTCAGTGTTCCACCCATGAGCGTCCGCCGTTCCACATACGGGAACGAAACAGTCTCTGCCAGAACATCATCCACTGACTGTTCAGTGGTGCACGTCTGGAGAATGCTCCTTAGAAAGGAGGTGATCCAGCCGCACCTTCCGGTACGGCTACCTTGTTACGACTTCGTCCCAATCGCCGATCCCACCTTCGACGGCTCCCTCCCACGAGGGGTTAGGCCACCGGCTTCGGGTGTTACCGACTTTCATGACGTGACGGGCGGTGTGTACAAGGCCCGGGAACGTATTCACCGCAGCGTTGCTGATCTGCGATTACTAGCGACTCCGACTTCACGGGGTCGAGTTGCAGACCCCGATCCGAACTGAGACCGGCTTTAAGGGATTCGCTCCACCTCACGGTATCGCAGCCCTCTGTACCGGCCATTGTAGCATGTGTGAAGCCCTGGACATAAGGGGCATGATGACTTGACGTCGTCCCCACCTTCCTCCGAGTTGACCCCGGCAGTCTCTTACGAGTCCCCACCATTACGTGCTGGCAACATAAGACAAGGGTTGCGCTCGTTGCGGGACTTAACCCAACATCTCACGACACGAGCTGACGACAGCCATGCACCACCTGTATACCGACCACAAGGGGGGCCGTATCTCTACGGCTTTCCGGTATATGTCAAACCCAGGTAAGGTTCTTCGCGTTGCATCGAATTAATCCACATGCTCCGCCGCTTGTGCGGGCCCCCGTCAATTCCTTTGAGTTTTAGCCTTGCGGCCGTACTCCCCAGGCGGGGCGCTTAATGCGTTAGCTACGGCACGGATCCCGTGGAAGGAAACCCACACCTAGCGCCCACCGTTTACGGCGTGGACTACCAGGGTATCTAATCCTGTTCGCTACCCACGCTTTCGCTCCTCAGCGTCAGTTACTGCCCAGAGACCCGCCTTCGCCACCGGTGTTCCTCCTGATATCTGCGCATTTCACCGCTACACCAGGAATTCCAGTCTCCCCTGCAGTACTCAAGTCTGCCCGTATCGCCTGCAAGCTCGAGGTTGAGCCTCGAGTTTTCACAGACGACGCGACAAACCGCCTACGAGCTCTTTACGCCCAGTAATTCCGGACAACGCTTGCACCCTACGTATTACCGCGGCTGCTGGCACGTAGTTGGCCGGTGCTTCTTCTGCAGGTACCGTCACTTTCGCTTCGTCCCTGCTGAAAGAGGTTTACAACCCGAAGGCCGTCATCCCTCACGCGGCGTCGCTGCATCAGGCTTTCGCCCATTGTGCAATATTCCCCACTGCTGCCTCCCGTAGGAGTCTGGGCCGTGTCTCAGTCCCAGTGTGGCCGGTCACCCTCTCAGGTCGGCTACCCGTCGTCGCCTTGGTAGGCCATTACCCCACCAACAAGCTGATAGGCCGCGGGCCCATCCTGCACCAGTAAACCTTTCCACCAACGGCCATGCAGCCGAAGGTCATATCCGGTATTAGACCCAGTTTCCCAGGCTTATCCCGAAGTGCAGGGCAGATCACCCACGTGTTACTCACCCGTTCGCCGCTCGTGTACCCCGAAGGGCCTTACCGCTCGACTTGCATGTGTTAAGCACGCCGCCAGCGTTCGTCCTGAGCCAGGATCAAACTCTCCGTTGAAGACTCTAGATTGGCCGGCAAAACCAGCAATCAGTCATAGACATCGAGTCAAATCACTAGCAAAAAAACTCAAACTAGCTATCAAACACTGACCCCCCACCGACGGAAGAAGGAGAAGGGCCAGCAAATACCCACACCACA
>NZ_JBHUSF010000034.1:0-43674 GCF_042673295.1 Rhodococcus sp. NPDC057014 | reverse complement strand
GCACTGCGTACTCGCAGTGCCGGGCTAATCTGATTTCGTGACAGATTCTTCGAAGGAGCGGGCATTGTCGTCGGAATCCGAGACCACCGGCGATTCGGCCGCCACCTCCGCAGTGAACGGCGGTGCGGCGGAACCCGAGAAGAAGCCCCGCTCCTTCCTCCGCGAGCTGCCGATCCTGATTCTGGTCGCGCTCGTCCTGAGTTTCCTGCTGCAGACGTTCGTCGCCCGCGTCTACCTCATTCCGTCGGAATCGATGGAACCGACGCTGCACGGGTGCGCGGGCTGCACCGGTGACCGCATCGTGGTCGAGAAGATCGGTTACCGCTTCGGGGATCCGCAACCCGGCGACGTCATCGTGTTCCGCGGACCCGATTCGTGGTCACAGGATTTCGTGTCCACCCGTTCCTCCAACGTGGTGATCCGCGGTGCGCAGGAAGTCGGTTCCCTCGTCGGCCTCGTCCCGCCGGACGAGAACGACCTCGTCAAGCGTGTGATCGCCACCGGCGGTCAGACCGTCGAATGTTGCGACGATCAGGGCCGCATCCTGGTGGACGGTCAACCACTCGACGAGCCCTACGTCGTCATGGATTTCCCCTTCGTCCCCGGATCCCAGACCTGCGACACGGCCCTGAAGTCGGCACGCTGCTTCGGCCCCGTCACCGTCCCCGAGGGACACCTGTGGGTGATGGGTGACAACCGCAGCAACTCCGCGGATTCGCGGTACCACGTGGGCGACGACATGCAAGGCACCATCCCGCTCGACAACGTGATCGGCAAGGCGGTTTTCATCGCGTTGCCGCCGTCGCGGATGGGCACGATCAGTTCACCCGATATCCAGGGCAAGTGACTTCCTGGCCTCCACGCATCGTCATTCGCAGGTCGTCCGGTCTGCGGACGATGGAGTCGGCCCTGGTCCGCAGCGGACTCGGGCCGGTGGCCGGTGTCGACGAGGCAGGCCGGGGCGCGTGTGCGGGCCCGCTCGTCGTGGCGGCGTGTGTGCTCGCACCGAAGCCGTACCCGGCGCTGGCGCGGCTCGACGATTCGAAGAAGCTCACCGAACGCACGCGCGAAGAGCTGTTCCCGGCGATCACCCGCCTGGCCGTGGCGTGGAGCGTCGTGTCCTTCCCGGCCGAGGAAGTCGACCGCATGGGGGTCCACGTCGCCAACATCGAGGGCATGCGGCGTGCGGTCGCCGGGCTCTCGACCACCCCCGGCTACGTTCTCACCGACGGCTTCCGCGTGCCGGGGCTCCCGGCTCCGTCGCTGCCGGTGATCGGAGGCGACGCCGCGGCGGCGTGCATCGCGGCGGCGAGCGTCCTGGCCAAGGTGTCGCGGGACCGGGTGATGGTCGCGATGGACGACACGCACCCCGGCTACGGCTTCGCGATCCACAAGGGGTACAACACGCCCGCCCACCTGGCGGCGCTCGAGGAGCTGGGCCCGTGCCCGGAGCACCGCCGCTCGTGGTCGAACGTCGCGGCGCTGCTACACCGAGTGGATAACAGTTCCGGAAGTGCGAGATGATGACAATTCACACCAGAGCAGGAGGACTCCGAGACCGATGAGTGCCGAGGATCTCGAGAAGTACGAAACCGAGATGGAGCTGTCGCTCTACCGCGAGTATCGGGACATCGTCGGTCAGTTCTCCTATGTCGTGGAGACCGAGCGCCGGTTCTATCTGGCCAATTCGGTGGAGTTGCTGCCGCACAACGCGGACGGCGAGATCTACTTCGAGCTGCGCATGTCCGATGCCTGGGTGTGGGACATGTACCGTCCCGCGCGATTCGTGAAGTACGTCCGCGTCATCACGTTCAAGGACGTGAACATCGAGGAACTCGACAAGCCGGACCTGCGTCTCCCCGACAACGGTCTGTCCTGACGGTCCGCGCTGTGCCGTCTGCGGTGTGCCGGCCGCGTACGATCAGCCGATGACCGGACCGAGGCGCGTCGCGCTGGCTCTGGGCAGTGGCGGCGCCCGGGGGTACGCCCACATCGGCGCGATCCAGGTACTCGAGGAGCGCGGATTCGAGATCGTGGGGGTCGCCGGGTCGTCGATGGGCGCCCTCGTGGGCGGCCTGCACGCCGCGGGCACACTCGACGATTTCACCCGGTGGGCGATGGGTCTGACCCAGCTGGACGTCGTGCGGCTGCTCGACCTGTCGGTGTCCGCACCCGGCGCCATCCACGCCGAGAAGATCCTGCACCGGGTCCGGGAGATCCTCGGCGAGATCCGCATCGAAGACCTTCCCATCCCCTATACGGCCGTGGCCACCGATCTCGCTGCCGGCCGGTCGGTGTGGTTCCAGCGCGGCCCCGTCGACGCGGCGATCCGCGCGTCGATCGCCATCCCGGGTGTCATCACGCCGTATGTGCTCAACGGCAGGGTCCTCGCCGACGGTGGCGTACTCGACCCGCTGCCGATGGCTCCGCTCGTCTCGGTGAGCGCCGACCTGACCGTCGGAATCAGCCTGGGTGCCGAGGATCGGGACGGCCGTTCACTGGCCCCGGAGAACGTCAGCGCGGACTCGCGGCCGGTGGACGAGTGGATGGCCCGCTTCCGCCGCAGCGCCGCGCAGCTGCGTGACCTGGACATCGTGCGGTCGGTCGTGGGACGGTTCGGCGCCGCGCACACCGACCCGGACCCGTCGGAGGAGCAGGACGGCCAAGCGGTCGGTGATCAGCCCGGGGTCGAGGGCGATGCGGTGGTTGTCCCGAAGTTCAGCCGGTTCGCGGTGATGAACCGCTCACTCGACGTGATGCAGGCGACCCTGGCCCGGTACCAGCTCGCCGCGTATCCACCGGACGTACAGGTCCGGGTTCCCCGGAACGCGTGCCGCAGCCTCGACTTCCATCGTGCGGCCGAGATGATCGAATTGGGCCGGGTGCTCACCGGGCGTGCGCTCGACGACGCCGGACTCACCTCGACGACGGCCGCCGCGTCTCCGGCCGATTCTGACGGCGAGCCCGGCTGACGGCGGAACGGCCGGTGCGGCGCAGCACCGACCCTTCCCGTCTCGGGGGTGTCAGCTGGTGGTCTGCGCCCGCGCGGCGCCGAGGTCACCCACGGATTCGCCGTCGACGTGGTCGACGTGCTGCGGAGCCACGAGCAGGCAGACGATGCTGACGGCGCACATGCCGATCAGGAGTCCGATCACCGGCCACACGCTGCCGGTGGCCTGGTACATCAGCGTCGAAACCAACGGCGACAGTCCACCGAAGAGCGCGCCCGCACCCTGATAGGCGAGGGAGATGCTGGTGTACCGGGCCTGCGGCCGGAACATCTGCGACAACACCGCCGCGATCGGACCGTACGTCGCGGCCAGGACGAGCCGCATGGCGGCGAAGGTCAGGAAGATCAGGACCACCGAGCCGGACTTCAGCACCAGGAACTGCGGTGCCGCGAGCACCGCGACGGCGAGTAGTCCGTAGATCACCACGCGGATTCGGCCGACTTTGTCACCGAGCCACGCGACGCCGAGTGTGGCGATCAGTTCCACCACCGCCGCGACGCTGAGCGCGTTGAGGATCAGTGTCTCGGACAGTCCGACGTCCGGGTCGGTGGCGTAGGCGGTGATGAACGTGGTCACCAAGTAGTAGCCGCCGACCGCGACGGGCAGGATGCCCATGCCGAGCAGGATCGGGCGCCAGTTGGTGACGATGGCGTACCTCAGTGGGAGCGTGTCGGGTTCGGTGGCCGTCTGCACCTCGGATTCGAAGACCGGCGATTCTTCCACCTTCAGCCGCACCAGCAAGCCGACGCCGATCAGCAGTGCCGAGCACAGGAACGGCAGCCGCCACGCCCAATCGCGCAGTGCGTCGTCTCCGAACGTCGAGAGGACGCTGAAGAAGCCGGTGGCGAGCAGCGCGCCCGCGGGGTTTCCGAGCTGCGCGAATCCGCCGTAGAACGTCTTCTTGTCCTCGGGTGCGTGTTCGACGGCCATCAGGACGGCGCCGCCCCATTCGCCGCCCACCGCGAAGCCCTGCACGAATCGCAGGACCACCAGCAGCAGCGGAGCCCAGAAACCGATCTGCGCGTACGTCGGCAGCGCGCCGATCAGGAATGTGCCCGCGCCCATCAGGGTGAGCGTCACGACCAGTGCGGTTCGCCGGCCGAGCCGGTCGCCGACGTGCCCGAAGACGATGCCGCCCAGGGGGCGGGCGAAGAAGCCCACCGCGTAGGTGGCGAACGCGGCGGCGATGCCGGTCAGGCGGTCGGTGTCGGAGGGGAAGAAGATCTCGCCGAACACCAGTGCCGCCGCCGTGGCGTACACGTAGAAGTCGTACCACTCGATGGTGGTGCCGACGAAGGCCGCGAACCCCGCTTTGCGGGCCTTGGCGATCTGGGTGTCGTGACTCATGGCCGATCCTCGGTGGCTGCAGAGGTCGACACTAGGTCGCTGCGGGTGGAATGCGCCAGTTCGCCGTCGATCCACGTTTCCCGGACCTCGATCTCGGCGATGGTGTGCGGATCGACGGTGAGCGGGTCGGCGCCGAGGACCACGAAATCGGCACGCTTGCCGGGGGAGATGCTGCCCAGTTCGGATTCCCGTCCGAGTGTGCGGGCACCGTTCAGCGTGTGCGCGGTGAGAGCCTGGGCGGCCGTCAGCTGCAATGCGTTCGAGCCGAGTCGATGTCCCTGCCGGGTGACGCGGGTGACGGCGGCCTGGATGGCCTCGAGCGGTCGGGGCTCGGCCACCGGCGCGTCGGAACTGATCGTGACCGGCACGTCGGCTTCGACGAATTCGCCCAGCGGATTGAACCGCTCACCCGGGGTTCCGATGGCGGCGGTCACGCCCTCGCCCCAGTTGTAGTAGTGCTGCGGCTGGTTGACGGGGTACACGCCGAGCGCGTGCATTCGCGTGATCTGCTCGGGGGTCGGCAACCCGCAGTGCTCGATGCGGTGGCGGGCGTCGGCGTCGGGACGCGCGTCCTGCGCGGCCTCGATGGCGTCGAGAACCATGTCGATCGCGGTCGGCGACTGCGCGTGCGTCGCCGTTTGCAGACCGGCCGCGTGTGCCTTCGCGATCAGGGCCGCATAGTCGGCGGGCTCGTGGTAGAGCTGCCCGGTCCGGCACGGGTCGCCCACGTATCCGTCGGGGAAGTATGCGGTCCATCCGCCGAGAGTGCCGTCGGCGTAGAACTTGATCCCGCCGAACGCGAGTCGCGAGTTGCCGAACGCGCCGTGCAGTCCGGTGTCGAGCGCGTGATCGAGCAGGTGGCTGAGCAGGTACATGCTCACCCGGGTCTCGAGTCGACCCTGCTCCGCCAGGCGCAGGTACATGTCGAATTCGCGCCGGGTCACCTGGCAGTCGCCGATCGTGGTGACGCCGCCCTCGAGGAATTTCTCCTGCGCAACGGAGAGTTGCCGCAGATGCTCCTCGGGTTCGTCCTCGAGGTGGAAGTTCGGGCCGTGGTGCCCGACTTTGACCCCGTTCACGCCGGTGAGGATGTTGCACGCGGCGTCGGACAGTTCGCCGGTCGGTTCGCCGTCGGCGTCGCGGAAGAACTGGCCACCGGGCGGATCGGGGGTCTCGCGCGTGACGTCGTGGAGTTGCAGCGTGAAGGTGTTGACGACGCCGCCGTGGCCGCTGGCGTTCATCAGGTACACCTCGCGGTCGGTCCCGACCAGGTCGAGTTCCTCCTTCGTGGGGTGCCGGCCCTCGACGAGATTGCGATGCTCGTAGCCGTACCCGCGCACCGGGATCCCGGCCGGCTGGTTCCGGGCCGCCTCCTGCAGCAGCGCGACGATCTCCGGAATGCTGCGCGCCTTCTCCGGGCCGCAGTCCACCCAGCTGAGCATCTGACCGTACATCAGGGGGTGCGCATGCGGGTCGACGAACCCGGGCACGACGGTCGCCCCGGCGAGGTCGATGACGTCGGTGGTCGGGTACCGATCCGCCGCGCCTCCTCATGACATTCCGCGACGGTGCCGACGGCGGCGAACCGATTGCCGAAGACGAGAAAGGCCTCGGCGCCCTCGGTGTCTGCGTCCACGGTGCGGAGCGTGCCACCGGTGAAGACGGTGGCGGTGGCGTCGAGGGGAGACGCCTCGTGGTGAAACAGCTTGCGCATGGGGATCCTTCGAGGTGGTGGTGTGGGTCACGTTCCGATTGCGAGGGAAATTACGCCCTGACCAGGGCCTG
This sequence comes from Rhodococcus sp. NPDC057014, assembly GCF_042673295.1. Taxonomy (NCBI): domain Bacteria; kingdom Bacillati; phylum Actinomycetota; class Actinomycetes; order Mycobacteriales; family Nocardiaceae; genus Rhodococcus; species Rhodococcus sp. NPDC057014. The sequence goes on along the minus strand of NZ_JBHUSF010000034.1, from coordinate 37,531 downwards.
CGCAATACACCAAAGTTGCAGACTGCGCGGTCTGCAACGGATGTGTTCGGGAATCGAAGCATATTCGCACCAATTCGCTGTTTTGCAGGATTCATGCGATTCTTCTCCTCTGCCGTCGGTGCAGAAAGAAGTTGGGGAAATTCGGGGCATTATGGGTGTCGAACTGGATTCCAGGCTCATCGCGGCGTTGCAGGCGAACGGTCGAGCGACCTACCGGGAACTCGCCGCGACCGTCGGCGCGCCGCGCGCCGCCGTGTCCGCGCGCGTCCAGGCGTTGCTCGACTCGGGCACGGTCAGCGTCGTCGCCGTCGCCCATCCCGAGTTGCTGGGCATCACGGCGATGGCGCACGTGTCCGTCGCCGTCTCGGGTCCGGTGGGCCCCGTGGCGGAGGCGCTCTGCGCGGTGGAGGCCGCCGTCTACATCTCCGCCGTCAGCGGGCAGTACAACATCATCGCCGAACTGCGCGTCCCCGGCAGGCAGGACCTCTACGACGCCATCGCCGCCATCCGTACGGTGAGCGGTGTCCGCACCGTCAACACGCTGTTCTATGCCGAGGTCATCAGGGGAATCTTCATGCCCAAGAGCGCATTACGGGCCGACGTGCGACTGGACTCGAAAGACGTCGCGCTCATCGAGTTGCTGGAGCGGAAGGGCCGGATGCCGTTTCTGGAACTGGCCGAGCGGACCGGTCTCTCACCCAGCGCTGCGCGGAATCGGGTCAACCATCTGATCGACAGCACCGCACTGCGCGTCGGTGCGGTCGTGAAGCGCCGCGGCGGCGGCCGGACCCTCGCCATGGGCATCGGTGTCAACCTCGGATCGCGGGACCGGGAAGCGTGCGCGCAGATCGAGGCGTTGCCGGGTATCGAATTCCTGGCGCGATCGCTCGGCAGATTCGACTTGATCGGCACCGTCGCCGCCGATTCGTCGGGCGATCTCTACTCCCTCGCCGAGCACATCCGGACGATCGACGGGGTGATGGCGCTGGAGACCTGGACGCACCTCGAGGTATTCAAGGAGCACTACGCCAGGAGCCTCGACGTGCGCGGATAGGTGCGTCCCGGAACCGGGCACTCCGGCCGGGCAACTGTGAGACGATCGGCCGATGCGCCTCGGGTTGCACGCCCTCGGAATCGGCACCGGCGCTCGCCGCGCCGTGATCGACGCGGTCGCGGTAGCCGCAGAGAACAGCGGATTCGCCACGCTGTGGGCCGGCGAACACGTCGTGATGGTGGACCGGTCGGCGTCGCGGTACCCGTATGCGGACGACGGAAAGATCGCCGTCCCCGCCGTTGCGGACTGGCTCGACCCCATGATCGGGCTGAGCTTCGCCGCCGCCGCCACTCACACGATCGGCGTCGCCACCGGGATACTGCTGCTGCCCGAACACAATCCCGTGCTCATGGCCAAGCAGGCGGCGACGCTGGATCTGATGAGCGGTGGCAGGCTCACCCTCGGCGTCGGCATCGGCTGGTCCAGGGAAGAATTCGCTGCACTCGGCATTCCGTTCGAGCGCCGCGGCGAGCGCGCAGCCGAATACGTCGCGGCGATGCGCACCCTGTGGAACGACGACGTCGCGACGTTCGACGGCGAGTTCGTCCACTTCGATTCCGTCCGGGTCAACCCGAAACCCGTCCGCGATCGCCGGATCCCGGTCGTGCTCGGCGGCAACAGCGACGCAGCGCTCCGCCGAATCGTGGCATGGGGCGACGGCTGGTACGGATTCAACCTGGACGGCGTCGACGCCGTCGCCGAACGGATCCGGACACTGCAGGCATTCTGCCGGGACAGCGGGCGAAATCCGGCCGAGTTGCACCTGGCCGTCGCCCTGCGCGACGGGGACCCGTCCCACGTCGATGCCCTGGCCGGCGTGGGCGTCGACGAACTCGTCCTCGTCGAATCACCACCCGAGGATCCGGGTGACGCCGCCGAGTGGGTGGCCGGTCTCGCGCACCGCTGGATGCCGGCCGTCGGCTGACCGTTCGAATACCGTATTGACAGCCTTGGCCTGCGTTTTCCTGGTGAGCCTGCGCCGCGGAGTATCGAGTTGTCCACAACCCGTACGTCATCCACAGCCCAAAGTGTCGGCCCAGTTCGCGGAGTTCTTCCGTAATCCGGGTCGGCCACGGTGGTGAGAGAGGCGCGGTTCGCATCGGTGGGCCGCCGCGGGACGGGGTGGAGGCTGCTGTGGCGCACAATCTCGCGCTGGGTGCACATGGAGAGGATCTGGCCGCCCGGTACCTCACCGAGGCGGGCATGGAGATCGTCGACCGCAACTGGCGATCCCGGTACGGCGAGGTCGATCTCATTGCGGCCGAGGGGGACTGGCTCGTCTTCGTCGAGGTGAAGACACGGCGCGGCCTGGGATACGGCACTCCCGCCGAGGCGGTGACGTTCTCCAAACAGCGACGCATCCGCCTGCTGGCGGTGGAATGGCTGCGGGAATCGAACCGGCACTGGTCGCGGGTGCGGTTCGACGTCGTCGCCATCATGATCGGGCACGGTCCGCAACCCCGGATCGAGCACGTCCGGGACGCGTTCTGATGGCGTTGGGGCGCGCGCATTCGGTGGCTGTGACCGGGGTCGACGGTCAGCTGGTCGAGATCGAGGCCGACATCGGCCGTGGGCTTCCCGCAGTGCATCTGGTCGGGCTGCCCGACACCGCGCTGTCGGAGGCGCGCGACCGGATCAGGGCCGCGGTCGCGAATTCGGGTGAGGAGTGGCCGGATTCGAAGGTGATCCTCGCGTTGTCGCCGGCGACGCTGCCGAAGGTCGGGTCGGTCTACGATCTCGCGCTGGTCGCTGCGGTGCTCGATGCGGCCAAACAGGTGAAGCGGCAGCGACTGCGCGAGACCGTTCTGCTCGGCGAACTCGCGCTGGACGGGCGGCTCCGGTCGGTGCGCGGGATCCTTCCCGCGGTGCTGGCGGCGAAGAATGCGGGATGGGCAACGGTGGTGGTCCCGGTGCAGTCGTTGCCCGAGGCGGGTCTGGTCGGAGGTGTCGAGGTGCTCGGCGCGCACGATCTGAGGGCGGCGATCGCGTGGTTGCGGGAGGAGCGTGAGCTCGAGTACCCCGAGCCGGCACAGTGGGTTGCGCAGCCGGTGCGAGCCGATCTGAGCGAGGTGGTGGGGCAGATGGAGGCGCGCTGGGCCATCGAGGTGGCGGCGGCGGGAGCGCACCACCTCATGCTCACCGGACCACCCGGCGTGGGGAAGACGATGCTGGCGCAACGTCTTCCGGGAGTTCTGCCGCCACTCACCGAGACCGAATCGCTCGAGGTGACGGCAATCCACTCCGTGGCGGGGCTCCTGCCGCCCGAGCGCCCCCTCATCGATGTGCCGCCGTTCATCGCACCCCACCACACCGCGTCGGTGAGTGCGCTCGTCGGCGGCGGCAGCGGTGTCGCGAAACCCGGTGCGGTCAGTCGCGCCCACCGCGGGGTGCTGTTCCTCGACGAGTGCGCCGAGATCGGAACCAAAGTGCTCGAGGCGCTGCGGACGCCACTCGAGGACGGGGAGGTGCGGATCGCGCGACGGGACGGGGTTGCCCGATACCCGGCGCGGTTCCAGCTGATCCTCGCGGCCAATCCGTGCCCGTGCGCGCCCCCGCGGGAGGCGGACTGCGTGTGCGCACCGACCGCCCGGCGACGCTACCTCGGGAAGTTGTCGGGACCACTGATGGACCGCGTGGACCTGCGGGTGCGGATGCAGGCCGTCGCGACAGGGGCGTTCATCGACGACGTCGGCGAGAGCACGGAGGACGTCCGGCAGAGGGTGGCCGAGGCGCGCGCCGCCGCAGGCGAGCGGTGGAGCGACTACGGGTGGCGCACCAACGCGGAGGTGCCGGGCCCGGCGCTGCGGCAGAAGTTCCGGTTGGCGCGCCCGGCGCTGGCGCCGGTGGAGCGAGCACTGCGCAAGGGGCTGATCACGGCCCGAGGGGCCGATCGTGCGTTACGGGTGGCATGGACGGTGAGCGATCTGGCCGGGCTCGCGATGCCGGGCCCCGAGCAGGTGGTCACCGCACTGGGATTTCGTGATCGGAGCTTTCAATGACGGTGGAAAGTCGAAGTGAAACAGGCGATCCGGGTGGATTCCCTGATCCCCGCCGGTTGGCGTGGGCGTATCTGTCGAAGGTGGTGCAGGGGCCGTGCCCGGCGCTGTCCCTTCTCGTGGAGGAGGTGGGGCCGGAGGAGGCCGCGCGGGCGGTACGGGAGCGGGACCTGTCGGACGTGCTGGGGGAGCGCACGGTGGCCCGTGCCCATGTGGACACGGCCGCGGACGATCTGGAGCTGGTGGCAGGGATGGGTGGCCGGCTCGTGACGCCGGACGACGACGAGTGGCCGCAGTGGCGGCTTCTCGGTTTCGGGAATTTGTCGCGGTCGCGGGACGAGGGTCCGCCGCTGGCGTTGTGGGTGCTCGGTTCGCGCCCGGTGGCCGAACTCACCGATCGGGCGATCGCGATCGTGGGGACACGGGCGGCGAGTGGATACGGCGAGCACGTGACGGCGGAGATAGCGGGTGATCTCGCCGTCGACGGGTGGACGATCGTGTCGGGTGCGGCGTTCGGAGTCGACGGCGCCGCGCATCGTGCGGCGCTGGGTGTCGGGGGTCTGACCGTGGCGGTGCTGGCGTGTGGTGTGGATCGTGCGTACCCGGCGGGGCATGCGCGGATGTTGCGGCAGATCGCGCAGAACGGTGCGGTGATCAGTGAGTACGCGCCCGGCACGACTCCCGCGAAACATCGCTTCCTGGCGCGGAACCGGTTGGTGGCGAGCCTGTCCGACGGGGTGGTCGTGGTGGAGGCGGGCTGGCGCAGCGGCGCCCGGAACACGGTGAGCTGGGCTCGCAAGCTGGGGCGCCCGGTGATGGCGGTGCCGGGTCCGGTGACGTCGGCGTCGTCGACCGGGTGCAATCGCATGATTCGGGAGGGTGAGGCGCGGTTGGTCGCGAACGCCGGCGACGTGGTGGAGGAGGCCGGACCGATCGGACTGCGGGAAGGTCCCGAGGTGGTCCGCGATCTCGACGCGCTGTCGGGCGACGCCCTGCTGGTGTACGAGGCGCTGCCCGCCGCCGGACCGCGCGGAGTCCGGGAACTGTCCGAACTGTCCGGGGTCGCGGTGGAGCAGGTCCGTGCCGTGCTCCCGCTGCTGGAGATGGAGGGCTTCGTCGGCTCCGACGACACGGGGTGGTCCCGGCAGCGGTGAGGCGGGGCGGGTCCGGCGCGTTTCGGTTCGGCCTGCGCACACGGCGAGTCGAACCGGCCGATCGGCGACGACGTGGAGTAGAAACGTCTCAGGAACGCGCCTCACACACCGCATGCGATACCCACGGGTGGATCAGCGTCACGTAAGGAGTGAGATATGGGGTCAGCCGAGGACTTGTGGCGGAACTTCGTCGCGCAGGTGTTGAGCCTGTTGATCGCTTCCGGCTCGTAACGACGCCGGCCGCGGCCGGCGGTCTCTCCTGTACCGTAGTTAGGTAACACTAACCAACTTGAGTTCATTGGAGAGATGCCTGTGGCAAAGCCGACTGCAACACTGACCGTGCTCCGCACCGAATGGCTGACGCCGCACATGGTGCGGGTAATCCTCGGCGACCCGGGATTCGACAGCTTCGTTCCCAACGCCTTCACCGACGCGTACGCGAAACTCGAATTCGGAAGCCCCGAAGCGCCGGTGCTGCGCACCTACACGATCCGTTCGGTGGACCCGGCGGCGCGTGAGATCGCCATCGACTTCGTGGTCCACGGCGACGCCGGGGTCGCGGGACCGTGGGCCGCGTCCGCGAGGGCCGGTGACGTCCTGACACTGCGCGGCCCCGGAGGGGCGTTCGCACCGGATCCGGCGGCCGACTGGTACCTGTTCGCCGGCGACGAGACCGCCATCCCCGCCATTTCGGCGTCCGTCGAGAAACTCGACGCGTCGGCGGTGGGACGGGTGATCATCGAGGTCGCAGGCCCGGACGACGAGATCGCCTTCGACGCACCCACGGGTGTCGACGTCACATGGATCCACCGCGGGGACACGGCCGACCAAATCGGGGAAGCGGCGTCGGGAGACAACGCCCCGCTCGTCGCTGCGGTCCGCGACACCGCATGGCTGCCCGGAGACGCGCAGGTGTTCATCCACGGTGAGGCGCAGGCCGTGATGCACAACCTCCGCTCCTACGTGCGCAACGAGCGGGGCGTCCCCGCGCGTTCCGCGTCGATCTCCGGATACTGGCGCCGCGGCCGCACCGAGGAAGGCTTCCGGGTGTGGAAGTCCGAGCTCGCCGCGAGCGAGGGTGCCTCCCGCTGACACGCTGACCCGATGCGGCGGACGCGCTACGAGCTGTGCGTCCGCCGCGTCAGCACCAGCAGCGACAACATGGCCACCGCGCCCGCTGACGGGATCGCGACGGCCATCGGGACGGCGGTGTCGGGTCCGGCGATGCCGACGAGCGGCGAGACCACCGCGGCGAGCCCGAACTGGCCGGCCCCGAGGAGTGCGGACCCGGTGCCGGAAGCTTTCGTCACCTCGCCCTGAGCCAGCGCCGTCGCGTTGCCCATCACGAAACCGATGCTCGACACGGAGACGAACAGTGGGAGCAGGATCGCCCACCAGGGCGGCGAATCGATCGCTGTCGCGGCGACCAGCAGCACGACACCCGCCGCCAGGAGCAGCGTGACCCCGAAACCGAGCAGCTGCCGGGCATGGAACGTGCCCACGAGCCGCGTGTTCACGATCGCGGCGCTCACCATTCCCGCTGCGTTCACCGCGAACACCATCGAGAACTGCCCCGGGCTGAGGCCGAGGACGTTCTGCACGACGAACGGGGACGCGGAGATGTACGAGAAGAGAGCGACGAACCCGAACATGAACGTGAACGCGTAACCCAGGTACACGCGGTTGCCGACGACGTAGTGCAGGTTCCGGACGAGGGCCGTGAGCCCGCCGCCGTGCCGGTGCTGCTCGGGAAGCGTCTCCGGGACGAGAATCAGCACGCCCGCGAACATTGCCACCCCGGCGGCGGTGAGGACCCAGAAGATCCCTCGCCAGCCGACCGGCCCGAGCAGGGCCCCGCCCAGCAGCGGCGCGACCACCGGTGCGACTCCGCCGATGATCATCATGATGCTGAAGAGGCGGGCGGCGCTGTCTCCTCGGGCCCGGTCGGCGATGCAGGCCCGTGCGAGCACGATCGCCGCGCCCCCGCTCAGTCCCTGGAACAATCTTGCGGCGATGAGGGTTTCGACGGTCGGGGCGAGTGCGCAGGCCATCGCGGCGAGCGTCGTCACGACGGTGGCGCCGATCAGCAGGCGCCGCCGTCCGAGACCGTCCGACAGCGGTCCGACCACGAGCTGGCCGATCCCGAGCCCGGCCATGAACGTGGTCAAAGTCAGCTGCACGCTCGGCGCCGACGTGTTCAGGCTCTCCGTCATCAGCGGGAGGCCGGGGAGATACATGTCGGTGGCCAGGGGGGCGATCGCGGACAGTAACGCCAGAACACACAACATCGGGATGGGGATCGTTCGCTGCACAAAGGAACTCTAGCGGCGCGGCTGCTTGATTTATGTCCCGCCCGAGTCGACTGTTGCCTCTATGAGCAGCGACCTTCCGGCCCCGTTGGAGCTGGTACTCGACGAGTACACACGGCATCTCGGGCTCGAGCGCGGCCGATCGCCGCACACCGTGAAGGCGTACGTCGCGGACGCGAAGTCGCTGCTGCAACACTGGTTGTCGGCGTCACCGGACGCGCACCTCGGGGAGCTCGACATCCAGGTGCTGCGGTCGTGGCTGGCAGGCCAGTCCGCGGCCGGCGTCGCCCGGACGACACTCGCCCGGCGGACGTCGTCGGTGCGCAACTTCACAGCCTGGCTGCTGCGAACCCGGCGAATCGCCACAGACCCCGGCGCCCGGCTGGGTGCCGCGAAGGCTCACCGGGCGCTGCCCCCGGTGCTGCGGCAGTCGCAGGCGGCCGACGTGATGGACGCCGCCGAATCGGGCGCGCAGCAGAACGATCCGATCGCACTTCGCGACCGCCTCATCGTGGAACTGCTGTACGCGACCGGAATACGGGTGGGGGAGCTGTGCGGCCTCGACCTCGGATCGGTGGACCGCGAACGACAGCTCCTGCGCGTGATCGGCAAGGGAGACAAGGAGCGCTCGGTGCCGTACGGGAAACCGGCCGCCGCCGCCATCGACCTCTGGTTGCACGTCGGCAGACCCGCGGTCGCGACGGACGGTTCCGGGCAGGCGCTTCTCCTCGGCAAGCGGGGAAAGCGACTGGATCAGCGGCAGGCGCGCAGCGTCGTGCACGACGTGCTGTCCGCGGTCCCCGGCGCGCCGAACCTGAGCCCGCACGGCCTTCGCCACACGGCGGCCACACACCTGCTCGAAGGCGGCGCCGACCTGCGCGTGGTGCAGGAACTGCTCGGGCACGCCAGCCTCGCGACCACCCAGCTCTACACCCACGTGTCCGTGGCGCGGCTCCGCGCGGTGCACGATCAGGCCCACCCGCGGGCCTGACCCGGTTTGGTAGCGTCGCGCCACGAATCTGCCGTTGTTGCTGCACTGTCCCGGGGGAAATAGTGGATCGCGAAGACTTGACTCGACCGCAGCCGTCCTGGCTGGACGACGGTGGCGGCGCCTCGGTGGGTGAACCCGCGGCCGATCCGTGGGGCCCGCCGTCCTTCGACGGTCCCGCCCCTGACCCGGGCCGGCATCAGGTGACCAGTCAGGATCTGGTGGCCGACGCGCTCCTCGCGCGGGCACGCAAGACTCCCACCCGCGGGTGGCGGCGCGGCCTGCACCGGCTCACCGGGGGATCGGTGAATCCGGGGGAGTCGGCGGGCGAGACGCGCGAGGCGGCGCTGCTCGACCGCATCCGGCAGCCGATCCAGGGGGACTATCGAATCGCATTCCTGTCGTTGAAAGGCGGCGTCGGCAAGACGACGACCACGATCGGGCTGGGATCGACGTTCGCGTCGCTGCGCGGCGACTGTGTGATCGCCGTCGACGCCAACCCCGACTTCGGGACACTCGCGCAACGCGTGCCGCTGCAGACGCATTCGACCGTCCGGGATCTGATCGCGGCGGAGCCGGACGTCCGGCGCTACTCCGATGTGCGGGCGCACACGTCGCAGGCGCCGAGCCGCCTCGAGGTGCTCGCCAGCGAACAGGACCCGGCGATCTCCGAGGCCTTCAGTGAGGACGACTATCGGCGGGTCATCGGCATCCTGCAGGTGTACTACAACATCATCCTCACCGACTGCGGCACCGGCATCATGCACTCGGCGATGAACGGCGTGCTGCAACTCGCCAATGCGCTGGTGCTGGTGAGTTCGCCGGCCATCGACGGCGCGCGCAGTGCCGCCGCCACACTGGACTGGTTGCAGCATCACGGTTACGGGCACCTCGTCTCGCGGACGGTCGTGGTCATCAGCGCGGCGAGGCCCGGGTCGAGCACGATCGACATGACGGAACTGACCAATCACTTCCTGCTCCGCTGCAGGGCCGTGAAGGTGGTGCCGTTCGACGAACACCTCGCCGAGGGTTCGGTCGTGGATCTGGACCTGCTGCGTCCCGCGACGCGCAAGGCGTTCGTCGAACTCGCCGCGATGGTCGCGGACGACTTCCCCGAGTCGGCGGGCAGGCACGCCGTCGCCGAGTGGCGCTAGCCGCGACGATCTGTGCCTAGTGGCGCTAGCCGCGACGATGTGGGCCGAGTGGCGCTAGCCGCCGACGGGTTCGAGCCGTATGGGTGCCGCCCGGACGAGGCCGAGCGGGTCGAGGTAGTCGCGGTCGCGGCGCAGACCCCAGTGCAGGCAGGCGGCGACGGGGGCGATGCAGCCCGGGTGCCCGGGTTCGAGTGTGCCGAGGACGGTGCCGCGGCCGACGCGCAGCCCGGGCGTGACCCGGGCGGTCACCGGTTCGTACGTGGTGCGCAGACCTCCCGGGTGGTCGACGGAGACGACGGGTTTGCCCGCGACCGTGCCGGCGAACACCACCACGCCCGCGCCCGCGGACAGCACGGCCTCGTCGGGCACGCCTCCGAGATCCACGCCGCGATGGCCGGGAAGCCAGTCGTGCTCCGGGTTGTCGAACGCCCGCACCACCCGCGGCCGCGGGTGCAGAGGCCAGTCGAAGTCGCCGTCCGGCGCGGCTTCGGCGGGCGGGGCGAGGAGGACCGCGGCGGTGAGGAGGGTCGTGGCCGTGACCGTAACCGTCAGGACCCGCAGGATCGCCCCGAACTTCGTCATGGCTCGACGATCCCGCACGTCGGGGCAAATATCGGGCGGCGGGCGACAGTGTGGATGGATTTCGATTCGTCCACAGATTCCGCAGAACCCTTGCACGCGCGGCCGGGGTGTGGCAGGGGCGGTTAGGGCGTGGGGCGTGGAGGCCGTACACTGATCGAGCGGTCTGTGCTCGCACAGTCCGACTTCGCGCGTCCGCGCAGTGTACGGATCGTCGGCTGGTCTCGCATTTCGGTGTGAGTCCGACGGTTCACGGGCGCCAGGGCGGAACGTCACCGACGTTCGGCATCAACCGGCAATGAAAGAGAGATACACAGCCATGGCTGTCGTAACAATGAAGCAGCTGCTGGACAGCGGCACGCACTTCGGTCACCAGACGCGTCGCTGGAACCCGAAGATGAAGCGGTTCATCTTCACCGACCGCAACGGCATCTACATCATCGACTTGCAGCAGACGCTGACGTACATCGACAAGGCGTACGAATTCGTCAAGGAGACCGTTGCCCACGGCGGCACCGTCCTCTTCGTCGGCACCAAGAAGCAGGCCCAGGAGTCCATCGCGGCCGAGGCCACTCGCGTCGGGATGCCCTACGTCAACCAGCGTTGGCTCGGTGGCATGCTCACCAACTTCACCACCGTCCACAAGCGTCTTCTCCGTCTCAAGGAGCTCGAGGCGATGGAGCAGACCGGTGGCTTCGAGGGTCGCACCAAGAAGGAAATCCTCATGCTCACGCGTGAGATGACCAAGCTGGACCGCACGCTCGGCGGTATCCGCGACATGGCCAAGGTTCCCTCCGCGGTGTGGGTCGTCGACACCAACAAGGAGCACCTGGCGGTCGCCGAGGCTCGCAAGCTGAACATCCCGGTCATCGCGATCCTGGACACCAACTGCGACCCCGACCTCGTCGACTACCCGATCCCGGGCAACGACGACGCCATCCGCAGCGCCGCCCTGCTCACCAAGGTCGTCGCTTCCGCGGTGGCCGAGGGCGTGCAGGCCCGTGCCGGACTGAGCTCCGACAAGGACGCGAAGCCCGAGGCCGGCGCCGGTGAACCCCTCGCCGAGTGGGAGCAGGAACTGCTCTCGCAGGCAGCGCCCGCAGCAGAGGCCGCTCCCGCAGCTGAGGCACAGGCGGCTCCGGCTGCCGAGGCCCCCGCAGCAGAGGCTCCCTCCACCGAGGCCTGATCCGATGCACACGGCCCTGACCAAGAGATCTTTGGTCAGGGCCGTTTCACGGTCTGCCCCGAGTACTACCCTGACTTACGTCCCAACAGACATATGAGGAGGCTCGCTCACCATGGCGAACTACACCGCCGCTGACGTCAAGCGGCTCCGCGAGCTCACCGGCTCCGGAATGATGGCCTGCAAGAACGCTCTCGCTGAGGCCGAGGGTGACTTCGACAAGGCTGTCGAGCAGCTGCGCATCAAGGGCGCCAAGGACGTGGGCAAGCGTGCCGAGCGCACCACGGCCGAGGGCCTGGTCGTTTCCAAGGACGGCGTCCTGCTCGAGCTCGACTGCGAGACGGACTTCGTCGCGAAGAACGAGGACTTCCTGAAGCTCGCCGAGTCGATCGTCACGGTCGCCGCCGCGGCGAAGCCGGCCGACGTCGACGCCCTCAAGGCGCTCGAGCTCGACGGCAAGACGGTCGACACCGTCATCCAGGAGCAGTCCGCGAAGATCGGTGAGAAGCTCGTCCTGAGCAAGATCGCCTCGTTCGACGGACCGGTCGCGGTCTACCTGCACAAGCGCAGCGCCGACCTGCCGCCCGCCGTCGGCGTCCTCGTCGAGTACACCGGTGAGGGCGACGCCGCTGCGGAGGCCGCTCGCGGCGCCGCCATGCAGGTCGCGGCTCTCAAGGCCAAGTACGTCACGCGTGACGAGGTCCCCGAGGACATCGTCGCCAACGAGCGTCACATCGCCGAGGAGACCGCGCGCGCCGAGGGCAAGCCGGAGCAGGCTCTGCCGAAGATCATCGAAGGCCGCGTCAACGGCTACTTCAAGGACGTCGTGCTGACCGAGCAGTCCTCGGTCCAGGACTCCAAGAAGTCCGTCAAGGCGATCCTCGACGAGGCAGGCGTCACCATCAAGCGCTTCGTTCGCTTCGAGGTCGGTGCTTCGTAGCCGCTCGTGTGAGTCGTATGGCCCCGTCGGACGAGTGCGCTCGCCCGGCGGGGCCTACGTATACCGCCTCCGTCCTGATGAGGCAGGATGAGGATGGCCGTCTGAATGGGCCGGGTAGCCGCGTGGGTGCGCTCGGCCGCTGTCGAAATCGACGAGTGCTGTGGAACTGAGGAGAGCAATGTCCGAACCAGCCAACGAACGTACGGGATTCCATCGAGTCCTTCTCAAACTCGGCGGAGAAATGTTCGGTGGTGGCAAGGTCGGTCTCGACCCCGACGTGGTGACCAAGGTCGCCGAGCAGATCGCCGAGGTCGTGCGATCCGGGGTGCAGGTGGCGGTGGTCATCGGCGGCGGCAACTTCTTCCGTGGCGCGGAACTGCAGCAGCGAGGTCTGGACCGCGCGCGTTCCGACTACATGGGCATGCTCGGCACCGTCATGAATTGCCTTGCTCTGCAGGACTTCCTGGAGAAGGAGGGCATCGACAGCCGGGTGCAGACGGCGATCACCATGGGCCAGGTGGCGGAACCGTACATTCCGCTGCGCGCCCAGCGTCACCTCGAGAAGGGGCGCGTCGTGATCTTCGGCGCCGGCATGGGCATGCCGTACTTCTCGACCGACACGACCGCGGCGCAGCGGGCCCTCGAGATCGGCGCCGAGGTGGTGCTGATGGCCAAGGCCGTCGACGGCGTGTTCACCGCGGACCCGAATCTCGACCCGAACGCCACGATGTACACGCAGATCACGCACCGTGAGGTCATCGAGCAGGAGCTGAAGGTGGCCGACGCGACGGCCTTCAGCCTGTGTATGGACAACCAGATGCCGATCATGGTGTTCAATCTGCTGACCGAGGGGAATATCGCTCGGGCGGTGTCCGGTGAGAAGATCGGAACGCTCGTCAAGTCATGACGCGCGTGCCACGCTCGACACAGGGTTTTCTCGAAACAGAGGCAGTGACGAATCGATGCAGAACGACATGGAGGAACAGCCGTGATTGATGAAGCTCTCTTCGAAGCCGAGGAGAAGATGGAGAAGGCTGTCACGGTGGCCAAGGACGATCTCGGATCGATCCGCACGGGCCGTGCGAATCCTGGCATGTTCAACCGCATCGGCATCGACTACTACGGCGCGTTCACGCCGATCACGCAGCTCGCCAGCATCAATGTGCCGGAGGCGCGACTCGTCGTCGTCAAGCCGTACGAGGCCTCGCAACTGAACGCCATCGAGACGGCGATCCGGAACTCCGATCTGGGCGTGAACCCGTCGAACGACGGAAACCTGATCCGCATCTCCGTTCCCCAGCTCACCGAGGAACGTCGCCGCGAACTGGTCAAGCAGGCCAAGTCCAAGGGCGAGGACGCGAAGGTGTCCGTGCGGAACGTGCGCCGCAAGGCGATGGACGAGCTGTCCCGGATCCAGAAGGACGGCGAGGCCGGCGAGGACGAGGTGGGGCGGGCCGAGAAGGAACTCGACAAGACGACCGCCCGGTACGTCGCGCAGGTCGACGAACTGGTGAAGCACAAGGAAGCCGAGTTACTGGAAGTTTAGTCACGAGACGAGGAGTGGATCGGGGACAGTGACCGTGCCAGCAGAACACGGAACCCCAGGGGGACCCATCTCCGAGGGCGATTCCTCGGAGCCGGTCTCCGAGGGGAAGCCCGCGCCGGAACCGGCCGCGGCCGCGAAGTCCAAGGCCGGGCGCAACCTCCCCGCGGCGATCGGCGTCGGCGTCGGGCTCGGCGTCGCGCTCATCCTGATCCTCGTCTACGTGCCCCTCGTGTGGATCGGGGTGGTCGCGGTCGCGATGGCCGTGGCCACGTGGGAGGTCACGAAGCGGCTCCGCGAGGCAGGCATCAGCGCCCCTCGGATCCCGCTGATCGCCGGGGGTCAGGCGATCCTGTGGCTCGGGTGGCCGTTCGGCCCGGTTGGTGTGCTCAGCGCCTTCGCGGGCACGGTGCTGGTGTGCATGGTCTGGCGCCTGTTCGACCACGGGTTGAAGGCGACACCGCAGAACTTCCTCCGGGACACGGCGATCACCGTGTTCGTGGCCTCCTGGATTCCGTTGCTGGCGTCGTTCGCGGTGCTGATGGTGCTGCAGGACGACGGCGCCGGGCGGGTGCTGTGCCTGATGATCGGCGTGGTCTGCTCCGATGTCGGCGGTTATGCGGCGGGCGTGCTGTTCGGCAAGCATCCGATGGTGCCGGCGATCAGTCCCAAGAAGTCGTGGGAGGGATTCTTCGGCTCGCTGCTGTTCTGCGTGATCGGAAGCCTGCTGACGGTCACGCTGATCCTCGACGAGAACTCGATGATCGGTGTGCTCCTCGGCGTCGTCCTGGTGGTGACCGCCACGCTCGGCGATCTCATCGAATCCCAGGTCAAGCGCGAGCTGCGCATCAAGGACATGGGCACTCTGCTCCCCGGGCACGGCGGGATCATGGACCGTCTCGATTCCCTGCTGCCGTCGGCGTTCGTGACGTGGCTGGTGCTCACGGTCCTCGTGTGACCGCGCTGCCGTGACCATCCCCAGCCCGAACATCTGGCACTGGCCCGAGTGGTACGAGGTGGAGAATCGTGCCCAGGACGTGGACGGGGCGATCTTCCGGCACCTGCGCGGTGCCGTCGGCTGGACGGGCGGCGTCGTCGCCGACGTGGGCTGCGGCTCCGGTTTCCATCTGCCGGTCTTCGCGGAGTCCGCGGCGTCGGTGTTCGGCATCGAACCGCATCCGCCGCTTCGGGAACGGGCCCGCGCCCGGGTGGGGCACCTGCCGAACGTCCGGGTGCTCGACGGTTCCGCGGAGGGCATACCCCTCGGCGATGCGTCCGTCGATGTCGTGCACGCGCGGACCGCGTATTTCTTCGGACCGGGTTGCGGCCGCGGAATCCGCGAGGCGATGCGGGTATTGCGCCCGGGCGGCGCGCTGGTGGTGGTCGATCTCGACGCGACGGCCCATCCGTACGGCGAGTGGATGCGCGCCGACCTGCCGCAGTACCACCCGGCGACCGTGGAGTCGTTCTTCACGGCCCAGGGGGTCGATCTGGTGCGCGTGGAGACCCGATGGCGCTTCCCGAACCGGGAAGCGCTGCGCGCCGTTCTCGGCATCGAGTTCACGAAGAAGACGGCGTCGACGGCGTTCGCGCAGACACCCGGCGTGACTCTCGACGTGCGCTACCGCGTGCACGTCCGCCGAAAGCCCGCCGGGCTGGAGTTGCTCTGACCGGTGTCGTTACCGCGGTGCGATGTGGAAGAGCTTCGCGAGCGCGTTGATCTTCTTGGCCTTCGCCAGCTTGGGGAGGTCGCTGCCGTCCCGCACCCCGGATCCGTCCTCGCCGAGGTCGGCGATCACGTCGCGCGCCCATTCGGCCTCGGCCGGCGACGGGCTCAGCGCGTCGTTGACCGGCGCCGTCTGCGCGATGGTCATGCACAGCTTCCCGGTCATGCCCATCGACAGGGTGAGTGCGGACGCGCGGACCAGCGCGTCGATGTCGGTGCCGAGGGTGGGGCCGTCGATCGGCGGTGCGATCCGGGCGGCCCGGCTGGCGACCGTCAGCCGGGATCGGGGGTAGGCCATCGCCAGCGGTGAGTCGTCCATGCCGGTGTCGCGACGGAAGTCGCCGCTGCCGAACGCCAGGCGGAACGTGGCCTCCGTCCGGGCGATCTCGGGTGCCGCCTCGAGCCCCATCGCGGATTCGACGAGGGCGAGCACCTTCGTGCCCTCGGGGAGCCGCTCGGCTGTCGCGTCGACCTGCATACCGCTCTCGGTCTTGGCGAGCATGACGCCCTCGAGTCCGGGCACCCCGTTCAGCGCTGCCAGGTCGTCCGCCCAGTAGGGGGTGGTGGCGTCGTTGATCCGCACCCACGCGCGGCGGGTCTCGCCGAGCCAGGCGACCACGTCGGCCCGGGCCCGCGGTTTGCGGTCGGGAGTGACGGCGTCCTCGAGGTCGAGGATCACCGCGTCCGCGGCGCTGGTGTGCGCCGCCTCGAATCCTTCGGGTGTGCCGGCGGGAACCAGCAGCCAGGATCGTGCTTGTTCAGCCGCGATGCGCGGTGCCACAGTCGTCTCCATGTCGGCCTTCACAGTCGTGCCGTTCCGGTGATATCCACGACAGTAATTCTGCTCGCAGGGCGGGGCGCAATCCACTTGCGTAACTATTGTTCAGTTAGAAATTACTGTTCAGGCGCCGCTGCCGGTTCGCCGCCCGCCGGATCTGGATGATGCGGACACCGCCCGCAAGGGCCATGATCACCGCGCCCGCGATCGCCGCGAACAGCAGGGTGACGCCCAGCGGGAGCGTGAATTCCCAGGCGAACAGTTCGAGGGTCACACTGTCGAGGTTCTGCAGGATGAACACGAGAAGCAGTACCAGAACGATGATTCCGATCACCAGACCGGTCCAGGTGGCCCCCACCCGGGTGTGCTTGATGCCCTTGCGGCGGGCGACGTCGGGATGCTCGGTGCCCGCCGGTGGCGTGTCGGGGTGTGCCGGGTCCGGTGGCGCCGGTCCGGTGCCGGGACCACGACCGGCCGGGACGTCCGGTGGGAAGTTCGAGGGGTCGTCCGGTGTTGTCGACATGAGTTGATCTTCACCCACCTGGGCGGGTTCCGCATGCGCATCGGGCGGCGAAACAACGTCGATCAGGCATCCGCACGACAACGACCCCCGAATCAATGGGACAATGGAGAAACTATGGCTGTCTCGCTTCCCCTCGTTTTCACCGCGCCCCGGCGTGGGATGCCCCCCAAGCATCTCGCGGACCTCGACTCCACCGAGCGGCGGGAGGCCGTCAAGGAGCTGGGTCTGCCCGGGTTCCGCGCCGACCAGCTGGCCCGGCAGTACTACGCGCGGCTCGAGGCGGATCCGGAGAAGATGACCGACCTTCCCGCCGCTGTGCGCGAGCAGGTGGGCGCGGCGCTGTTCCCGACGCTGCTCACCGCCGTCAAGCACCTGGCCTGCGACGGCGGCGACACCCGCAAGACGCTCTGGAAGGCGAACGACGGGACGCTGCTCGAAAGCGTCCTCATGCGCTACCCCGACCGCGCGACGCTGTGCATCTCCAGTCAGGCCGGGTGCGGGATGGCGTGCCCGTTCTGCGCGACGGGGCAGGGCGGGCTGCAACGCAACCTGTCGACCGCTGAGATCGTCGACCAGGTGCGTGCCGCGGCCGCCGCCCTGCGCGACGGTGACGTCCACGGCGGTCCGGGCCGGCTGTCGAATGTCGTGTTCATGGGCATGGGGGAGCCGCTCGCCAACTACAAGCGCGTGGTCGCGGCCGTCCGCCGCATCACCTCGCCCGCCCCCGACGGCCTCGGGTTGTCGCAACGCTCGGTGACGGTGTCGACCGTGGGATTGGCGCCCGCCATCCGCAAGCTCGCGGACGAGGATCTCAGCGTGACGCTTGCCGTGTCGCTGCACACCCCGGACGACGAACTGCGCGACACCCTGGTCCCCGTGAACAACCGCTGGTCGGTGGCGGAGGTCCTGGACGCCGCCCGCTACTACGCGGACAAGTCCGGCCGCCGGGTCTCCATCGAGTACGCGCTGATCCGGGACGTGAACGATCAGCCGTGGCGCGCCGACATGCTGGGCAAGAAACTGCGCAAGGCGCTCGGTCCGCTGGTGCACGTGAATCTGATCCCGCTGAACCCCACCCCGGGCAGTGAGTGGGACGCGAGCCCGAAGCCGGTGGAGAAGGAATTCGTCCGGCGCGTGCTGGCGCAGGGTGTGTCCTGCACGGTGCGGGACACCCGCGGCCAGGAGATCGCCGCCGCCTGCGGCCAGCTCGCCGCCGAGAACTGAGTATTTCGTCACGCGGGCCGATACGACGAAACCCCTCGTTCCCGAGTGATCGGGGCGAGGGGTTTCGTTCGTGGTCCGGTGCTACCGGGGCTTGCGCCGCAGGACGATGTCGCGGACGAGGATGAGGACCATGATGGCCGCGCACGCGATCAGCCACAGGTCCTCGACCAGGCCGGTGTGGTTGCCGATGATCATGAGCAGCAGGAACACGGCGAAGAACCATCCGAAGAACCGGAACGTCTTCGGCGCCTCACCGCTCCAGCCCCATGCCGCCGACGGGACCTCCGCGGTGTCGATGTGTGCGGCCACGATGGGGTCGCTGGACGAGGGCTCCAACTGGGTACCGGCCACGATCGATCCTCCTGCAGATTCGGTTGCGCTACTCGACATATCGTGACATACGACTGTCCGTCGTATGTAGTGGGGCCATCCGTGGCGGGTGGTCCGCATTTCATCAGGAACAATGGGTGGGTGGATGAAAACAGGCCCACTCGCGTCCTGCTGCTCGGCAGCACAGGTTCGATCGGCACCCAGGCGTTGGAGGTGGTGGCCGCCAACCCGGACAAGTTCACGGTGGTGGGGCTCGCGGCCGGCGGCGGAAACGTCGACCTGCTGGCCCGGCAGATTCGCGAGACGGGTGTGTCGTCCGTCGCCGTCGCGGATCCGAGTGCGGCCGCCGCGCTGGATCGGCCCGGGGTGCTGAGCGGACCGGGCGCCGTCACCGAGCTCGTGCGGACGACGGAAGCGGACGTCGTGCTCAACGCACTGGTCGGTTCGCTGGGTCTGGAGCCGACGCTGGCCGCGCTCGAGTCCGGGTCGCGGCTCGCCCTGGCCAACAAGGAGTCGCTCGTCGCAGGCGGGCCCCTCGTGACGGCGGCCGCGGCGCCGGGACAGATCGTGCCGGTCGACTCCGAGCACTCGGCGCTGGCGCAGTGCCTGCGCGGGGGCAGCGCCGGCGAGGTGGACCGCCTGGTCCTCACCGCCTCGGGTGGGCCGTTCCGCGGCTGGACGGCCGATCGACTGGAATCGGTGACACCCGAGCAGGCCGGCGCCCACCCCACGTGGTCGATGGGGCCGATGAACACGCTGAACTCGGCGACTCTCGTCAACAAGGGGCTCGAACTGATCGAGACGCACCTGCTGTTCGGCGTCGACTACGACCGTATCGACGTCACTGTGCACCCGCAGTCCATCGTGCACTCGATGGTCACGTTCACCGACGGCTCGACGCTCGCGCAGGCCAGCCCACCGGACATGAAGCTCCCGATCGCGCTGGCCCTCGGCTGGCCGCACCGGGTCGCGGGCGCCGCCGCGGCCTGTGACTTCAGCACCGCGTCCACCTGGGATTTCGAGCCACTCGACTCGCAGGTGTTCCCCGCGGTCGACCTCGCGCGCGAGGCGGGCAAGGGTGGGGGATGCCTCACCGCCGTCTACAACGCTGCGAACGAGGTCGCCGCTCAGGCATTCTTGGACGGGATCATCCGGTTCCCGCGCATCGTCCGCACCGTCGCGTCCGTGCTGTCCGAGGCGGACGAGTGGTCGGCGCCACCGGCTACCGTGGAAGACGTACTGGCCGCCGACGGCTGGGCACGTGAGCGAGCACGTCAGCTCGTGAAGCAGGAAGGCTAGAACTGCATGGTGTTCGCAGTGGGCGTTGTTCTCTTCGCCCTCGGGATCGCGTTGTCGATCGCACTTCACGAAGCGGGGCACATGTGGGTGGCGCAGGCCACCGGCATGAAGGTCCGCCGGTACTTCATCGGTTTCGGACCCAAGATCTTCTCCTTCCGCCGCGGTGAGACCGAGTACGGCCTCAAGGCGCTCCCGCTCGGCGGGTTCTGCGACATCGCCGGAATGACGGCGCTGGACGAACTCGAACCGGACGAAGAAGACCGGGCCATGTACAAGAAGCCGACCTGGAAGCGCCTCGCGGTGATGTCCGGCGGCATCGGCATGAACTTCGTCCTCGGGCTCGTGCTGGTGTACGTCCTCGCCGTCGGCTGGGGGCTGCCCGATCTGAACCGGTCCACCGACGCGGTCGTCGGGTCGGTCGGGTGCGCGGCGCCGACCCAGGGGCCCGGCCCCGACTTCGCCCTGTCCGAGTGCACCGGCCCGGGCCCCGCCGAGCAGGCGGGCATCAGGACCGGCGACGTCATCACCGCGGTCGACGGCAAGGACACGCCCACGTTCGCCGACGTGGCCGCCGCGACCCGTTCGCTGTCCGGTCCGGTCGACTTCACGGTCGAGCGGGACGGCGAGGAACAGACGATCGTCGTCCCGGTCCAGCAGGTGCAGCGCTGGGTCCAGGAGAAGGGCGAGACCGAACCGCACGAGGCGACGGTCGGTGCGATCGGCATCGGCGCGACCCCGAGCGTCGTCGAGCACTCGGCCCTCTCCGCGGTTCCCGCGTCGTTCGAGTTCACCGGCGACATGTTCGTGATGACCGCCGAGCGGCTGGTGCAGATGCCGAGCAAGGCCGTCGACCTGTGGCACGCGGTGACCGGCGGCGAACGGGACCCGGAGACCCCGATCTCGGTGTACGGCGCGAGCGTCATCGGCGGTCAGATCGCCGAACAGGGAATTTGGGAAGCGTTCGTGCTGCTCTTGGCGAGCCTGAACTTCTTCCTCGGAATGTTCAACCTGCTGCCGTTGCTGCCGCTCGACGGCGGGCACATGGCGGTCACCGTCTACGAACGGGTCCGGGACTGGTTCCGCACCAGGCGCGGACTTCCCGGCGGCGGACCCGTCGACTACATGAAGCTCCTGCCCGTCACCTATGTGGTGATCGTCATAGGCGGCGCATACATGCTCCTCACACTGACCGCGGACATCGTCAACCCGATCAAGCTCTTCCAGTGAACGCTAAACTCGGACTTGAAGCTACGAAAGAAGGCACCCACGTGACCAGCCCTGTCGGATTGGGTATGCCCGAAGGCCCGGCCGCCGTTCTCGCACCTCGCCGCAAGACTCGCCAGCTCCAGGTCGGATCTGTCGGTGTCGGCAGCGACTTCCCGGTTTCCGTGCAGTCGATGTGCACAACCAAGACCCACGACGTCAACGCCACGCTGCAGCAGATCGCCGAACTCACGGCATCCGGTTGCGACATCGTGCGCGTCGCCTGCCCGCGGCAGGAGGACGCCGACGCGCTCGCGACCATCGCGAAGAAGAGCCAGATCCCGGTCATCGCCGACATCCATTTCCAGCCGCGATACATCTTCGCGGCCATCGAGGCGGGCTGCGCGGCCGTCCGCGTGAACCCCGGCAACATCAAGGAGTTCGACGGACGCGTCAAGGAGGTCGCGAAGGCGGCAGGAGACGCCGGCATCCCGATCCGCATCGGCGTCAACGCCGGATCCCTCGACCCGCGGCTGATGCAGAAGTACGGCAAGGCCACTCCGGAGGCGCTCGTCGAGTCCGCGCTGTGGGAGGCGGGACTGTTCGAGGAACACGGGTTCGGCGACATCAAGATCTCGGTGAAGCACAACGACCCGGTGATCATGGTCGAGGCCTACCGGCAGCTGGCGGCGCAGTGCGACTACCCGCTGCACCTGGGTGTGACCGAGGCCGGTCCCGCGTTCCAGGGCACGATCAAGTCGGCGGTGGCGTTCGGCGCACTGCTGGCCGACGGCATCGGCGACACCATCCGGGTGTCGCTGTCCGCCCCGCCCGCCGAGGAGATCAAGGTCGGCACGCAGATCCTGCAGTCGCTGAACCTACGGCCCCGGAAGCTCGAGATCGTGTCCTGCCCGTCGTGCGGGCGCGCCCAGGTCGACGTGTACACGTTGGCAGACGAGGTGACCGCCGGACTCGAGGGCATGGAGATCCCGCTGCGCGTGGCCGTCATGGGGTGCGTCGTCAACGGTCCGGGTGAGGCCCGCGAGGCCGATCTGGGTGTCGCGTCCGGCAACGGCAAGGGCCAGATCTTCGTCAAGGGCAAGGTCATCAAGACGGTGCCGGAAGCGCAGATCGTCGAAACGTTGATCGAGGAAGCGATGCGGATCGCCGAGGAGATGGAGGGCGATGCGACGTCCGGATCTCCCGTGGTGACGGTCAGCTGACACGGCGCCCGCAGCGGCCGACGAAACGTCTCCCGTTTCCGGCGAGTTCGTGGCAATCTGGTGGGCAGGTCCACTAGCTGACAAGGTTGGGTAGATGCTCAAGCTCCTCGGTGCCAAACAGTTGAGCAGTCGGGACGCAGCACACGTGCTCCGCGTTCTCGACGCCGATCCTGTCGCCGCCTGCATGGTTGCCGCTCGCGTCGAAGAGGGCGGTATCGATCCCCGGATGATCCACGGGGAGTTGTGGAGTCGGGGCGGGCCGCTCGAATCGTTGTGCTTCTCGGGCGCGAATTTCGTGCCGCTGCGGGGCAGCATCGACGACATGCGGGCGTTCGCCGACCGCGCCTGTCGCACGCCGCGCATGTGCTCGTCGCTGGTCGGGCGGGCCGAGTTGACGTTGCCGCTGTGGGAGATGCTCGAGCTGGATTGGGGGCCTGCCCGCGAGGTCCGGCCCGACCAGCCGCTGCTGGCGTTGGCGAGTACCCCGCAGTGCCGACCGGATCCGTTGGTCCGGCAGGTGCGGATGCACGAACTCGAGCAGTACCTGCCTGCCGCCGTCGCGATGTTCATCGAGGAGGTCGGCATCGATCCCCGGGCCAACGACGGCGGTCGAGGGTACCGGCGCCGCGTCGCCAATCTCATCGCCGCCGGCCGGGCGTGGGCGCGATTCGAGGACGATCAGGTGGTGTTCAAGGCCGAGGTCGGTTCGGTGTCCGCGCGGGTCGGGCAGATCCAGGGCGTCTGGGTGCACCCGATGTACCGCGGACACGGGTTCGGTGCGGCGGGCACCGCGACGGTCGCGGAGGCCGTCATCGCGGAGGGCCGCATCGCCAGTCTCTACGTCAACAGCTTCAACACGGTCGCCCGCAGCGCGTACGCACGCATCGGCTTCCGGCAGGTCGCGACGTTCGCCACAATTCTGCTGGACTGACGCGCTGGCCCGCCTACCGTGTCGGCGGTGCCCGCCGACATAGCATGGGCGGCGATGAAACTGCGGCCACACCCTCGCTCCCGCGTCGTCCAGTCGATCGCCCTGTGCGGCGCCGCTGTGCTGACGGCGGGTCTCGCCGCGTGCACGCCGAGACCGGACGGTCCGGAACCGGCGGCGCAGGCGTTTCTCACGGCGTTCGCCGAGCAGGATTCGGAGCAGGCCGCCGACCTGTCGGACCGCCCGGACGTCGCGCGCCAGGCCCTCGAGTCCGCGTGGACGTCGCTGCAGGCCGAGTCGCTCGACGCCCGGACGACGGACGTCGACGTCAGCGGTGACACGGCCACCGTCGGGTACACGTACGAATGGCATCTGCCGAAGAACCGGGTCTGGACGTATTCGGGCGAACTGCAGATGGGGCGGCGCGGCGGCGACTGGGCGGTGCGGTGGAGTTCCACCAACGTTCATCCCCGTCTGGGCGACCGTCAGACGATGTCGCTGCGGTCCACCGCCGCGCCCCGGGCGCGGGTCAACGAGCATTCCGGTTCGGACGTCCTCGTCCCCGGTGTGGTGTACCGCGTGAAATTCGATGCGGCGCAGTCGGGCAACGTGATCGGCAGCGCACAGTCCCTCGCGTCGGCGCTCGTCGCGTTCGACACCACGCTCACCGCGCAGTCGATCGCCGAATCTGCGACGGCGGTCAAGGGCGACTACCTCGTCACCCGGTTGCGGTCGGACGACTACGAACAGGTCGCCGGTGTGCTCGGTGCCATTCCCGGCGTGAGCGTGTCCGACGAGGCGGACCTCGTGGCGACCGACCGGAATTTCGCACCGGATCTGGTCGGTCAGGTGAAGAAGACCGTGATCGACGAAGTCGACGGCAAGGCCGGCTGGAGCGTGGTCACGGTCAACCAGAACGGTGTCGACACGGACGTGCTCACCGAGACGGCCCCGCAGACCTCCCCGTCGTTCTCGATCAGCCTGGACCGTCCCATCCAGATCGCCGCGCAGAACGCCGTCAATGCCCGCACCGACCAGACCATGATGGTCGTCATCCAGCCGTCGACCGGCGACGTGCTGGCCGTCGCGCAGAACAAGGCGGCAGACAAGGACGGACCGGTTGCGCTCACCGGCCTGTATCCGCCCGGTTCGACGTTCAAGATCATCACCGCAGGCGCCGCGATCTCCTCGGGCATCGCGACCCCCGACACGATGGTGCCGTGTCCCGGGCGCATCGAGATCGGGGAGCGCAGCGTCCCGAACTACAACGAATTCGCGCTCGGCACCGTGCCCATGGCGACGGCGTTCGCCCGCTCCTGCAACACCTCGTTCGCGAAACTCGCCAGCGAGATGCGCCCCGACGCACTGACGGTCGCGGCATCGCAGTACGGAATCGGACCCGACTACGACGTCGTCGGGCTGCCCACCGACTCGGGTTCGGTGCCGCCCGCCGACGACCTGGTGCAGCGGACCGAGGACGGGTTCGGGCAGGGCAAGGTGGTGGTCAGTCCGTTCGGGATGGCGTTGGCCGCGGCGACCATCGCACACGGTACGACACCCGTGCCGCGGTTGATCGTGGGACGGGAAACCACGATCGAGGGGGAGCACCCGCCGATCAGCCCGGAGATGGTCGACGGGCTGCGCGGCATGATGCGCCTCGTGGTGACGAGCGGCACCGCCGAGCGGATCGAAGATCAGGGTGAGGTGTACGGCAAGACCGGTGAGGCCGAGGTCGAGGGCGGCTCGCACGCCTGGTTCGTCGGATACCGCGGCGACCTGGCGTTCGCGACACTGGTGGTACGCGGCGGCAGTTCCGACAACGCCGTCGCCGTCACCCGCGACATGTTCGCCGCCCTGCCCGAGGGGTACTGACCCGGCCACTGTCCACCGATCGGGGGACAGCGGAATTCATCCTGTTCCGGGGCTGATCGGTGGACAGACTCCACCGTCGGCGCCGTCCATAGTTGGTTGCAGACGGAAGAACCCGCCCAGCCGGGATCGAAAAGCCAACGTGGACAGGAAGTCGGACCATGACCATCAGTGCAGAAGTGAATTGCGTGGAGACAGCGAACCGCACCCGGCGGGTGCTGTTCGTCGGGCGCCCGGGCGCCGGCACCGAGCTGACGCGGTGGGTTGCCTTGCGGCAGTGGGCTTCCGACCGCGGAATCGAATCGATCACCGAATGCGAGGGTGATGTCGTCTGCGCGATCGCGACCGAGGACGTTCTGGACGGACTCTGTTCGCCATCCGATGCGATGGCGATGCAGCTGGCGCGGGCTCGAGGGGTGCCCTGCGTCGGCGTTCGCGACGCACACGTGCTCGAGGACGCGATCTGACATGTCCTTCGAGATCATCGAGCGCGGCGAAACCCTGGTGGCCGGCCTGCCCGTGCGCAGCCCCCAGCGGGCACTGGGAAAACTGAGCGACCCTCGTCTCGACCGCGCCTGGACGAGGGTGCTCCACCACGACGTCGGGGGCCCGCTCGCGTCCACGTACATCGACTTCGCGCCCGACGTCGAGTCGTATTACACCCAGATCGTCGGGTACGAGTGCGCGACGGTGGACGACGCCACGCGCGGCCACGTCATCTCGCGGATCCCGCCCGGCACGTACGCGAAGTTCTCGTCGCGGGGAATGTTCCCCGACGTGATGCTGCGACTGTGGGCGCAGGTCAGCGAGGCGGAGGCGCGCGGCGACATCGAGCGGACGTACACCGGCGACCTCGAGGCGTATCCGCACGCGTACGCCGTCGACCTGTACATCCCGATTCATGTGGACGAGTCCGCCGGACCGTCGAAGGCGCCAGGTGAGAAGCGATGATCGAGATCGTCAAGAGGCAGGCCGAATCGTTTGTGGGCCTGACCATCCCCGAAGGAAAACCCGGGCGTCCCGGGCCGGGTCGGGAACTCGTCGACTTCACGGTGGAGCGGATCAGGGATCGGGGGATCTCCGAGATCTTCGTCGTCTACGTGGCATCCCCGCCGCCCCGCACGTTCACGGTCGTCGTCGGATACCCGTGCGATTCGACCGACAAGATGGAGCCCGGCGACGTCCTGGTCGGTGTGCGGTCCGGGTACTTCGCCCGATTCCGGTGCGAGGACGAATCGGAACCGGACGCGCTGGCCGAGACGTGGAGCGTCGCCGACTACGCGTCGGCGCGCGGCCGGATCGAACGCGCGTTCACCGAGGATCTGGAGGTGCATCATCCCGACGGGTCGGTCGAACTGTTCCTCTCGCTCCATTGAGCGAGAGGACGGGCGGGTCACTCGTGCTCGGCGAGTTTCTCGGGGTCGATCTCCGGTCCGCCCTTCCCGAGTCGCTTGTTCACGATGACGGTCCCGGCCCACAGCACGACACCGATTCCGAGGAGGATGCCCGCGATCTGATACTGCACGGCGGGGCGGTCGGCGAAGGGGGTGACGAGGAAGCCGCACGTGAGGGCGCCGACGATCGGCAGGATGGTCGGTACCCGGAAGTGCTTGTGCTCCACCGGTTGCTTGCGCAGGACGAGCACGGTGATGTTGACGATGGTGAACACGCCCAGCAGCAGCAGCGCCGTCGTGCCGCCCAGTTCGGGAACCTCACCGACGAACGTGATGAGGCCGAACGCGAGGAGCGTCGTGAAGACGATCGCCACGTACGGGGTGCGCCTGGTGGAGTGCACGCGGCCGAGCGGGGGCGGCAGGACGCCCTCCCGGCTCATGCCGTACAGCAGCCGACTCGCCATCAGCATGTTGATCAGCGCCGTGTTGGCGACGGCGAACATGGTGATGAACGCGAAGATCCCGATCGGGAATCCGGGCGCCCCGGCCTGAACGACCTTCAGCAGCGGAGTGTCGCCCTCGCCGAGTTCGCTCACCGGCACCAGCGCGATCGCGGTGATCGACACGAACACGTAGATGCAGCCGGTGATGATGAGACCGGTCAGCAGGACCTTCGGGAAGATGCGGCTCGGTTCCTTGCATTCCTCGGCCATGTTGACCGAGTCCTCGAACCCGACCATCGCGAAGAACGCGAGGGCGGTTCCCGCGACGACCGCGCCGAGCGCGGATCGGTCGCCGGTGTCGAACGTGGTGACCCGCGAGAAGTCGCCGTCACCGACGCCGAGGGCCCACAGCCCGATCATGATGATGATCAGAAGACCGGACAGTTCGACGCAGGTGAGCACGACATTGGTCTTGACGCTCTCGCTGACCCCGCGGAAGTTGACGAGACCCACCAGCGTCATGAACCCGAGACCGAGCAGGGTGATGCCGATGCCGGTGGAGAAGTCGAGGTGGAACGCCTCGACGAAATTGGCCGCGAACGCCCGCGACGCCGTCGACGCGGACGTGATTCCCGAGCACATCACGGCGAACGCCACCATGTACGTGAGGAAGTGCACCCCGAACGCCTTGTGCGTGTACAGCGCGGCGCCCGCGGCCTTCGGGTACTTCGTGACCAACTCCAGGTAACTGAACGCGGTGATGATCGCGACGACGAACGCCACCAGGAACGGCAGCCACACCGCGCCCCCGACCTGATTGGCCACCTTGCCCGTGAGCGCGTAGATGCCGGTGCCGAGGATGTCGCCGACGATGAACAACAGGAGTAACCCCGGGCCCATGACCCGTTTGAGGCTCGGTTGTTCGGGAGAGTTCGAACCCGGTGTGTTCGAACTCGTGGCGTCCGTTGTCGATCCCATGACCCACCGCCTTTCGCTACCGCCTGCGTCCCTCGTTCGAGGAGACCGTGTTCGCTAGGGGAGCAGCCCGAGCCTGCGTGCGGTGACCACCGCCTCGTGCCGCGACCGTGCGTCGAGCTTGCTCATGGCGCTGCGCAGATAACTCTTCACCGTCTCGGGCCCGACCGAGAGTCGCTGTGCGGCTTCACTGTTGGTGCACCCCAGGGCGACGTGGGACAGGACGTCGATCTCACGCGGGGTGAGGCGGACGCCGGGGTCCTCGTCGGCGCCGCTCGTGTCGGGCCGCAGGATCCCCGCCAGCCTCTGCGACAGCCCGCGGAGCCGGGCCTGCAGCGAGGTGTCGGTGACGGTCTGCGCGACACTCCGCAGTTCCGCGTGGATGTCCCGGAGTTCCTCGGTGGTGGCGCCGCCTCCGCCGTTCCCCTCGAGCGTCTTCATCATCTCGAGGCGGCGATCGACCTCGTCCCGGATGGCGATCTCGGTACCGAGGCGCCGCGACGCCGCGACGACGATGTCCGCGGTGCGGTCGCCGATGGGCGCACAATCGCGGATGGCGGCGTACAGCACCGCGCGCGAACTGCCGTGCACCATGACGGGCACTGCCAGGATGGACCGGAGCCCCTCACTGAGGACGGGACGGTCGTAGTGGTGCGTGATGGTCGAGGCTCTGCCGTAGTCGTTGACCGACGCGGGTGTGCGCTGGGCGACCACGCGACCGCCCAGGCCGGACCGCGCCGGGATGGCGAGCCCCTTGAGGTTGTTGGTGCGGGTGCCGACGAACTCGCTGAGATGGAGGGTGTCGTCCTGGACCTCGCCGGCGAACAGGACCGGCGCAACGCCGTGAGCTGCGATGGCGCGCAGCTCACCACGTAGTGCGTCCCCGTCCCGAGGGCGCAGCAGCGACGGTGCACGAGCAACCAAGTCGTCACCCCTTTCCGGGGGTAGTCACAGCGGTCTGTGAGCTAGATCATAACCGTAGTGGGTTCGGGCGACGGCCCGACCTCTTTACCTGGCCATGAGAACACGAGGAGTACCGCATGACCACCGATCCCGCCGCACGCGTGCGTGAACTGCTGGACCAGTACGACACGCCGACGGCGTCCGCCGCGGAACTGCTGTGTGATCGACACCCCGCCGACGACGTGGCGTTCACCGTCGTCGAAGCCGACCTGTCGTCGACGGACCTCACCTACGGCTACCTGCGCGAGCAGTCGTCACGCTTCGCCGCTGCATTGGCGGACCTCGGGGTGGAGCCGGGTGACCACGTCGCGACGCTGATGGGCAAGTCGGCGGAACTGGTGGTCGCGCTGCTCGGGATCTGGCGCCGGGGCGCCGTCCACGTCCCCCTGTTCACCGCGTTCGCGCCGCCGGCGATCGCGTTCCGGCTCGGTGCCAGCAAAGCGAAGGTCGTCGTCTCCGACGCCGGTCAGGTCGAGAAGCTGGCTCCCGGGGAAGACATTCCCGCGGATGCGCCGTGGCAGGTCGTCGTCGTGGGCGGCGGCGCCGGCGCTCTGGATTTCGCGACGCTCGTGGAGTCGCACGACGCCGCGGACGCGAAGGGCGCGGCGGTGACGGTCGGGGGTGCGGGACCCCTCGTCCAGTTGTTCACCAGTGGCACGACCGGAACCCCGAAGGGTGTTCCGGTGCCCTTGCGCGCACTCGCGTCGTTCCACGCCTACCAGGAGTTCGGCCTCGACGTCCGCAAGGACGACGTGTTCTGGAACGCCGCCGACCCCGGCTGGGCGTACGGCCTGTACTACGCGCTGCTCGGCCCGCTCGCCGCGGGCACGCGCAGCATCCTGCTGCACGCCGGGTTCTCCGCGCCCCTCACCTGGCAGGTCATGGAGCGGTTCGGTGTCACCAACTTCGCCGCCGCGCCCACCGTCTACCGCAGCCTGCGCGCCGACCCCACGCCGATCCCCGAGACGGTGAAACTGCGGCGCGCGTCGTCGGCGGGTGAACCCCTCACCCCCGACGTGATCTCGTGGGCCGAGGCCAATCTGAACGTGTTCGTCCGCGACCATTACGGCCAGACCGAACACGGCATGTTCATCGCCAACGCCTGGGCCGACGGGCTGCGGGACGAGGTGCGCGAGGGCTCCATGGGCAAGCCGCTGCCGGGGTGGGCGTGTGCCGTCCTCGAGGACGATTCCGACGCCGTCGCCCCGCCGCGCACCCCGGGGCGGGTCGCCATCGACACTCTGGGCAGCCCGCTGATGTGGTTCACCGGCTACGTCGACGCTCCCGAGAAGACCGCGCAGCGGTTCACCGCAGACGGTCGCTGGTACCTCACCGGAGACGCCGGCCAGACGGACGAGGACGGCTTCTACTTCTTCTCCGCCCGCGACGACGACGTGATCATCATGGCCGGCTACCGGATCGGCCCGTTCGACGTCGAGAGCGTGCTCGTCATGCACGACCACGTCGTCGAGGCGGCGGTCGTCGGGATGCCCGACGAACTGCGCGGTGAAGTGCTCGAGGCGTTCGTCGTCCTGCGCGACGGTGTCGACGGGACCGGCGAACTCGAGGCCGAACTGCAGACGCTGGTGAAGAAGAAGTTCGCCGCACACGCCTACCCGCGCACGGTGCACTTCGTCCCGAGCCTGCCGAAGACCCCCAGCGGCAAGGTGCAGCGGTACCTGCTCCGCCAGAAGTAGAAGGCGGCTCCGCCGCCCGTGCGCGGTTGAGGAGAGTCAGGACTCGTTAACCGCGCACGGGTGCGTCAGCGCCTGCGGAGGCGGCCGACGACCAGCAGGGCGAGGAGGGTGACCGCCAGCAGCAGGGTGGTGTCGGCCGCGGCGAGGAACACCCGGCCGCGGTCGGTGAGACCGAAGATGCTCACCGGCAACGTCTTCCAGGTCGCCGGGTACACCATCACGGTGGCGCCCAGTTCGCCCATAGACAGCGCGATCGACAGGCCGGCCGCGGCACCGAGGGCCGGGAGAAGCAGCGGCAGGGTGATCCGCAGCAGGACGCGGGCGGGGCCGGCGCCGAGGGATTCGGCGGCCTGCCGGTACGCGGGATCGAGCCGGTCCAGTGCCGCCGAGACGGCGCTGAACGTGAACGCCAGCACGAGGATGGTGTGCGCCAGGATCACGATCCACTTGGTACCGCCGAGCAGCAGCGGCCGCGAGTTGAACGCGATCAGCAGTCCGAGACCGATCGCGACGGACGGGATCGCGATCGGCAGGTGGAAGACGGCGTCGGTGACGCGGCGCAACCACGCCGGCGCCTCCCGCGCCGCCAGTGCCGCCCACGTCCCGACCGCGAGTGCCAGAGCACCCGCGATGAACGCCGTCTGCAGGCTGACGGTGAGGCTGGCGAGATTCTCGTCGGTCAGTGCCGCTGCGAAGTTCCGGCCGCCGAGGTCCGAAGGCAGTGGGCCCGTCCAGGATCCGGCGAGGCCGGCGGCGACCACGGTGGCGATCGGCGCCGCGAAGACGACGGTCACCACGAGGCCGAACAGGCTCAGGGCCAGCGCCCTAGATCTTGTCGTCCACAGCAGCACGGCTGCCTCCCGTCAGTGTCGCGAACAGAATTCGGTACGTGCAGTACAGGGCCAGCGACAACGCCACCTGGACCGTGGCGATCACGGCCGCGCCCGGCAGGTCGAACGTGACGATGCCGCGCGTGTAGATCAGGACGGGCAGCGTCACCACGTCCTTGGCGCCGGTGAACAGGACGATGCCGAACTCGTTGAGGGAGAGCAGCAACACCAGCGAGCCACCGGCCAGCAGCGCGGGCCAGGACTCCGGCATCACAACGGTCCGCAGCACCCGCAACGGCGACGCCCCGAGACTGGCGGCGACGTCGAGTTGTTCGCGGGGGATCTGGGTGAACGCGGCGAGCAGAGGGCGGACGACGAACGGGGTGAAGAACGTGATCTCGGCGGCGATCACCCCGAGTGGGGTGCCGACGAAGTTCAGCGGCCCGTCGGCGTGGCCGGAGATCCGCGTGATCAGTGCGTTGACCGCCCCCGCGGTGCCGTAGAGGAACGTGAACGCCAGGGTGATCAGGAACGACGGCAGCGACAGCACCGCGTCGATCAGCCGTCCCAAGACGGTCGATCCGGTGAACGGGACGAACGCCAGCACCAGCGCGAGGAATGTGCCGAGGACCAGGCAGCCGAGCGTCGAGAGTGCGGCGATCTGTACCGTCCGCCACAGCGCCGTCCGGAACAGTTCGGAGCGGAGAACACCGGACCAGGTGTCCAGACCGGAACCGGTGCCGGAGTCGAGGGATTCGGTGAGAACCCGCGCCGTCGGGTAGACGGCGAATCCGAGGACGAGCAGCAGGGGCGGGAGCGTCCAGGCGATGGCGCGCCACCGGACCGGTTCCGGTCGTCGCGGGGCTGTCGCGGCGGGAGGTCGTGCGAGTGTCGCGGTCATGCCGCCGGCACCAGGACGCTGCCGTCCGAGGGGAATTGGACGCCGACGACGGCGCCCGGTGCACGCTGGTCGTGACCGGCGACGTCCGCGTCCACCTGCACTCCGTCGAATTCGTCGATTGCGAGGGTGATCCGCGTGGTCGACCCGCGCCACACCGTCGAGACGATCCGCGCCGCGAACGATCCCTTCGCGCCGGGCGCCGTCAGCGTCACCGCGTGCGGGCGGACGCACAGGAACGCGGGCAGGTCCGACTCCCAGGCGACGTGTCCGATGTCGGGTTGCGGGGCCGTCGCGGTGACGGGGACGCCGCCGATGGATACGAGCGCCGACGTTCCGATCACCCGGGTGACGGTGCACGGCAACAGGTTGGCGCCGCCGAGGAATTCGGCGGTGAAACTGCTGGGCGGCCGCTTCCACAGGTTCTCGGCGGTGTCGACGTCCGCGAGCCGGGAGTTGCGCATGACCGCGATCCGGTCGGCCAGCGCCAGCGCCTCGCCCTGGTCGTGGGTGACGTAGAGCATCGCCGTGTCGGGCAGGGCGGCGCGCAACCGGGTGAGCTCACCGAGCATGCTCTCGCGCAACTGCGCGTCGAGGGCGGCGAGTGGTTCGTCGAGCAACAGGACCGCGGGCCGGATCGCCAGAGCCCGGGCGATCGCGATCCGTTGCTGCTGTCCGCCGGACAGTTCGCGGGGCAGGCGCTTGCCGTAGGCGGCCATGCCGACCATCTCGAGGGCCTCGGTCACCCGCGCGCCGATCTCCGCGCGCGGTACCCGCCGGGCGCGGAGCCCGAACGCGACGTTGTCGGAAACCCGCATGTGCGGGAACAGCGCGTAGGACTGCACGACGACGCCGATTCCTCGCTTCGCGGGCGGAAGGCCGGTGACGTCGCGTGATCCGAGCCGCACCGAACCCGAAGTGGGACGGACGAATCCGGCGAGGGCTTTCAGCGCCGTCGACTTTCCGGAACCGCTCGGCCCGAGGAGGGCGACGGTCTCGCCGCGGGCGACGCGGAGGGTGAAGTCGACGAGGGCGTGGGTGACGCCCCTGCCGCGTCCGTAGGTGACGGTGACCCGGTCGAACGTGATGGCGGGCGCCGAGTAGTCGGTGACGCCGCGGACCGTGGGGGTGTGCGACGGGTGTGTCCGCCCGAGTGGAATTCCCGACACGATCAGCTCCCGGTGGCCTTCTGGTACGCGGCGACGTCCGAATCGAGTTCGATGAGAACGTCGTTCCAGTTCGGCGACCACACCTGGACACCCTGCAGGGCGCGCGCGGGGGCGCTGTCACTCGTGGCGGCGCGGACGTCCTCGCGGACCGACACGCCGCGCGCTTCGTCGGCGACCGTCTTCTGGGACTCCTCGGACAGCAGGAACTCCATCAACTGCCTGCCCTGTTCGCTGCGCGGCGCACCCTTCGCCAGGCCCATCACGTACGGCAGGGCGACGGTGGTGCGGGTGCCGTCGGCGCCGGCGGGGAAGAAGAGGTCGAACGTCGAGCCGTCGTCGGCGATGGAGGTGAGGTTCATCTGGACGTCGCCGTTGGCCACGAGCAGTTCGCCGTTGCTGACCTTCGGCTGCAGCTTGCCCGTCGAGGACGACGGTCCCACGTTGTTGGCCTGGAGCCTCGCGAGGTAGTCGAGTGCGCCGTCCTTGCCCATCAGGTGCTGCAGGAGCAGCAGCACCGCGGTGCCGTCGCCGGCCTGGCCGGGGGTGGAGTACTGGATCTTGCCCTCGAGCCGGTCGGACAGCAGGTCGTCCCAGGTGCGGGGGGCGGGCGACGCCGCAGGGTTGGCGATGAAGGACAGGTAGTTCCCGACGACGGGAACATGGCGGCCCGCGGGGTCCTTTTCGGCAGCGGGGACGGCGGAGGTGTCGACGCCGCTGGGGACGAGCAGTCCCTGGGCGTCGGCCTTCTGGATGAACGGTGGCAGCGTGACGACGACGTCGGCCTGCGGGTTGGACTGTTCCTTCTCGAGGCGGGAGACGACTTCGCCGGATCCGGCTTCCACGAGGTTCACCGCGATGCCGGTTCGGTCGGTGAAGGCGTCGAATCGGGACTGGTACCACCCGGAGAGTCCGTCGGCGCTGTAGACGGTGACGGTGTCGGTGCCCGAGCTTGCGGCGGTACCGGTTCCGCCGCAAGCGGTTCCGAGGGTGAGTACGGTCGCGGCCAGCGCGGCGGCGGCGATCCGTGGGCGAAGACGCATGACGTGTTCCTAACGATGAGGGGGTCGGTGCCGAGGAGCCTGCCTTTTGGTCTAGACCATTGGGCCACCGTCGGGGGAACGGCAGGTGAACAATTGGTATAGACCATTTTTCGGGTACGCTCGGCCGCATGAACGACGACGGCGACGCGTCCGGAGAGCCCACGCTGATCGGCACCGTCACGCGATGACCCGGGCGCCGAACGTCCCCAAGTACTACCGCGTCCGCACCGAACTCGAGACGATCCTCGCCGAACTCGAGGTGGGAGACGCGGTCCCCGCGGAGCGGGAACTGGCCCTGCGGTGCGCGGTGTCCCGCGAGACGGTACGACAGGCCATCCACGAACTGCTGGTCGAAGGACGCGTCGAGCGTCGAGGCCGCGGCACCGTCGTCGCCAGCCCCAAGCTCGTGCAGCCGCTGTCGCTGCGGTCCTACACCGAGGGCGCGGTCAGCCAGGGGCGGGTGCCCGGGCGTGAACTGGTCACGTTCGAGGAACTCGGCGCCGACGCCGACCTCGCCGAGGCGCTCGGCCTCACGATCGGCGCACCGGTGATCCACCTCGAACGGGTCCTGCTCGCCGACGACGAGAAGATCGGGCTCGAGAGCACCCACCTGCCCGCAGGCCGCTTCGGGGAGTTGGCGCGCGACTTCGACCCGGGCACCTCGCTGTACGCGGCGATTCGCGAGACGGGAGTGGTGTTCGCGTCCGCCACCGAGCGGATCGAGACCGTGCTGGCCTCGCCGCGGGAGGCCGCGCTACTCGACTCGACCACCGCCATGCCGATGCTGCTGCTCCACCGGCTCTCGCTCGACACCGGGGGATCTCCGATCGAACGGGTGCGCTCCCTCTACCGCGGCGACCGGATCGCATTCCTCACGACGCTGCGGGACTGAGAGCCCGCGCGGCGGGTCCCGGGGTGCCCCGGCCAGGTGCGGGTCTAACCTGGTAGCCATGTCTGTCCGCACAGCACTGAGCCCCGGAACCGTGTCTCCCGTCCTCGCCGTACCGGCGGGGATCGAGCGGCCCGAGTACGCGTGGAAGCCCACGGCCAAGGAAGGCAACGAGCCGTGGGTCCAGACCCCGGAGACGATCGAGGCCATGCGGGTGGCGAGCAGGATCGCCGCGCAGGCCCTGCAGGAGGCCGGTAAGGCGGTGGCGCCGGGCGTCACCACCGACGAACTCGACCGCATCGCGCACGAGTACATGATCGATCACGGCGCCTATCCCTCGACGCTCGGCTACAAGGGATTCCCCAAGTCGTGCTGCACGTCGCTGAACGAGGTGATCTGCCACGGCATCCCCGACTCGACGGTGATCCAGGACGGCGACATCGTCAACATCGACGTCACCGCCTACATCGGCGGCGTGCACGGAGACACCAACGCCACGTTCCTCGCCGGCGACGTCGCCGAGGAGAACCGGTTGCTGGTGGAACGGACCCACGAGGCGACGATGCGCGCCATCAAGGCCGTCAAACCGGGCCGGGCGCTCAACGTCGTCGGCCGCGTCATCGAGTCGTACGCGCACCGCTTCGGATACGGCGTGGTCCGCGACTTCACCGGACACGGCATCGGCACCACGTTCCACAACGGCCTCGTCATCCTCCACTACGACGAGCCCTCCGTGGACACGGTCATCGAACCCGGCATGGTGTTCACGATCGAACCGATGATCAACCTCGGTGACATCGGCTGGGACATGTGGGACGACGACTGGACCGTGGTCACCAAGGATCGCAAGTGGACCGCCCAGTTCGAGCACACCATCGTGGTCACCGAGACCGGCACCGAGATCCTGACCCTGCCTTGAGCGAGAGCCGGTGGAGGGGCGCCCTGCTCGTCGCCGGCACCACGTCCGACGCGGGCAAGAGTGTGCTCGTGGCCGGACTGTGCCGCATGCTGGCGCGGCGGGGTGTCCGGGTGGCGCCGTTCAAGGCGCAGAACATGTCGAACAACTCCGTCGTCACGCTGGACGGCGGCGAGATCGGCCGGGCGCAGGCCCTGCAGGCCGCGGCCTGCGGGCTCGAGCCGAGCGTCCGCTTCAATCCGGTGCTGCTGAAACCGGGCAGCGACCGCACGTCGCAACTGGTGGTGCGGGGGCGCGCGGTCACGTCCGTCGGGGCCCGCGACTACATCGAGCACCGGCAGCACCTGCGGGCGGTCGTGGCCGAGGAACTGGAATCGCTGCGCGCCGACTACGACGTCGTGCTGTGTGAGGGAGCGGGGTCTCCCGCCGAGATCAACCTGCGGGCCACGGACCTCGCGAACATGGGACTCGCCCGCGCGGCGGACCTGCCGGTGCTCGTCGTCGGCGACATCGACCGTGGCGGGGTGCTGGCTCACCTGTTCGGCACGGTGGCGGTCCTCGCACCGGAGGACCAGGCGTTGATCGCGGGTTTCGTGATCAAC
Source organism: Rhodococcus sp. NPDC057014 (assembly GCF_042673295.1). Classification (NCBI taxonomy): domain Bacteria; kingdom Bacillati; phylum Actinomycetota; class Actinomycetes; order Mycobacteriales; family Nocardiaceae; genus Rhodococcus; species Rhodococcus sp. NPDC057014. The sequence continues at coordinate 712 of NZ_JBHUSF010000034.1, read as the reverse complement.
AAGTTCCGCGGCGACGTGTCGTTGCTGGCGCCGGGTGTGGAGCAATTGACGGCGATGACGGGTCGCCCGACGCTCGGGGTGATTCCCTTCGCCGAGGACCTGTGGCTCGATGCGGAGGATTCGCTGGGTGTGGTGGGGGACGCCCCGGTCGGGCGTCCGGCGCCGCCGGTCGGCGACGACTGGCTGCGGGTGGCCGCGATCCGCCTGCCCCGCATCTCCAATTCGACGGACGTCGAGGCGCTCGCGTGCGAACCGGGGGTGTCGGTGCGCTGGGTCACCGATCCGTCGCGGCTCGAGGACGCCGACCTGATCGTGCTGCCCGGCAGCAAGTCGACCGTGTCGGATCTGGAGTGGTTGCGCCGCACCGGCATCGCGGACGCGATCGCCGTGCATGCGAAACGCGGCGGCCCCGTTCTCGGGGTGTGCGGTGGCTACCAGATGCTCGGGTCCGTCATCGTCGACGACGTCGAATCCGGCCGCGGCGCGGTGCCCGGACTGGGCCTGCTCGACCTCGAGGTGGAGTTCGCCCCGGACAAGGTGCTCGCGCAGGTCCGCGGCGACGCCCACGGAGTTCCGGTGTCCGGGTACGAGATCCATCACGGGCGGGTGCGCCGCAACGGTGATCCGCCGCTGCTCCACGCGAGCAGCGGCGCCGCGGTGGGCAGTATCCGCGGCGCCGTGTACGGCACGCACTGGCACGGGGTGCTCGAGA
>NZ_JBHUSF010000033.1:0-43995 GCF_042673295.1 Rhodococcus sp. NPDC057014 | reverse complement strand
CTCCGGATCCGTCCGGAGGGCCGCTCGCCCATGTCTGCACCGCTTCACTGTTTGCCGACGGCCCCACCGTGGTAGACCGAGGAATGCACTCGACGCACCACGCACCGGACCACTCCCTGCGATCGCGACACGCCCGGCGTTCCATCCTGTCGATCCGCTCGGAAGGATCGGTCCTCTCGATCGGTTCCGCCTACTCCGTCCTCTCGATCGGGAGTGTCGGCTCGGTGCTGTCGATCGGATCCGTCGGATCGTGCGGTTCGGCACTGAGCACCGCGTCGTTCGCCAGCCTCGGATCTGCGCTGTCGGGGCTGTCGCGGTGGTCTCTGCTGTCGTGGAAGGGCTGGCACGACACGCCGCCCGAACACCCTCATCTCACGGTGATCGCCGACGAACCGGACCTCACACGGGACGCGACCGCGCACGTCCAGTCCTGACGTGTCCGGTCACGACGTCCGGCCGGCGCGCGGCCAGGAGTTCCCGTCGTACTTCTCGATCTCGCCGTTGAACTTGGTCAGCAGGCGGCGCAGCTCACTCCGGTCGTGATCACTCCACTCGGCGATGATGCGTTCGACACCGTTCCTGCCGAGCGCCCGGTCCGCGTGAAGCTGCTCGAGCCCCCGGGCAGTGGCCTCGACCTTGCGGGCCATTCCCCCGTCCGGGTCGGGGACCCGTTCGACGAGTCCGCGCTTCAGCAACGCGCCGATCTGCCGGTTGATCGTCGAGATGTCGAGCCGGAATGCCTCGGCGAGCTGCTTCAGGCTGAGCGGATGTTCGAGTTCCAGGCGCCCGAGGAGCAGGTAGGCAGAACGGTCGAGTTGGAATCCCGCCCGCTGCGCGTGGGCGTGGTAGCGCGACAGCAATGTCAATTCGTTCTCGACTTCAGCCGCCACCTCGTCGCGATCGGACACCGACACCTCCCAGAGTCACCGTCATTCTGCCCGAGGCGCGGCAACCGCGTCCGGGGCATCATTGTGCACCATACACATCATGTGTAGCGTGCACATTCCGGTACCCCGAACGCGGATCAGGATCCGTTGACGAACAGCGCGGTGTAGAGAACCGACGCAACGGTGTACACGAAATTGATCAGCAGATCCATGGCAGAACCTCCGGGTTCCAGAGTGACACGAGTGACAACAGGTAATCGGCGTTGCCCCGGGTCGCGTTTCATCGATCCCGCCCACCGGAAAACACCCCACGACCGAACTGAAACGTGTTCTCATTCTTCGAGGCACGCAGACGCGGTGCCGGACGAGAGAAGGGATGCACCATGCCGTGGAGTCGCGCCGAACTCGACGAGGCGTTCGCGCACTACCAGCGCACCATCAGCCGCTGCGTCGAACTCGCAGACTGGAACGGATTCGCCGACCTCTTCACGGAGGACGCCACGTACGTCGAGCACGCGTTCGGACACTTCACCGGACGCGAGGCCATCCGCACCTGGGTCACGCGCACCATGTCGGCCTTCCCCGGAAGCCGGATGACAGAGTTTCCGGCGAACTGGTACGTGATCGACGAGGACCGGGGATGGGTGATCTGCGAGATCGACAACCCCATGGAGGATCCCGGCGACGGCTCCCGGCACGCCGCTGCCAACATCACGATCCTCCACTACGCCGGCGGCAACCTGTGGTCACGCGAAGAAGACGCGTACAACCCGCTGAACTTCCTCGCCTCGGCCAAGAAGTGGTGCCGCGCAGCCGAAGCCGCGGGCAACCTACCCGAAGACGCGCGGGAATGGCTCTCGCGGATGGGCGATCGACCGGCGGCCCGACCGGTCACCACTGCCCGTAATCGGGCTTCAGAATGTCGTTGAGATCGATGCCCACCCCGTCGACGCTGCTCGCGTCGATCTCGTACTGATGCAGGTGCGCCGACGGGTGGACGTACCCCTCGGGTGTGCCCCAGTCGTGCTGCCAGTACCACGACCCGAGCCCGGCGAGTACCGCCAGATCCAGCGTCGTGGAGTTGGCGTAGATGCCGGTGTTGCCCTTGCCGACCACCGACTCCCACCCCGCGAGATACGGGGCGATCATGGTGAGGAAATCGGCGGGCGAGGGATTGTCGTCGATGGACGCGTAGATGGGGCGATCCTCGGGACCGCCTGCGGCAAGGTGCAATTCGAGTCCGCGCTCCGCGTGCCGTTTGCCGGCCTCGAGCCCGCCGCGCCAGTCGGCGGTCGGCCCCTTGCCGAACTGATAGCACGAGACGACCGACAGCCCGGCGTCGAGCAGCGCCTGCGCCTCGTCGGCGAGCATCGGCTTGCCTTCCATCCACTCGGCGCCGGGACGGCGATCCGACACGTAGCGGATGGCGCCGGCGTATCCGGCCTCGAGGATGGCGTCCGCCGAAGGCACGCCGCCCGCGTAGTCGATCAGGATGCCGAGGCTGTCCGCCTTCGCGACGGCGACCGAGGACGTGGTGGACGTGAGCGCCGCGATCCCCGCCACAGCGGATCCCGCTGCCGCGTACCGGAACAGGTCTCTCCGAGAAAATTCCACTGTGGCCCCCATATCCGATCGGTCGCGCTCCGGCGTGTCTCCGACATTCACTCTCGCTCAGTCGGTATGTTGTCCGGCTTGCATTCCACCACACTCACACGGGTCCCGCCAGCCACTTGGACTACATCCGTCACATCGGACACTCGCGGCCCGCCGGAACGGGGTCAGCGGGTCAGCGGGTCAGCGGAAGAACACCGCGGCCTGGTCGGCCAGATCCAGTGCCCCCTGCGGCAGGATTCCGAGCACCACCGTCACCACCACACCCACGGCGATGGCTGCGGCGGTGAACATGCTGGGCACCACGATCGTCGGGGCGTCGCTCTGCGGTTCCGAGAAGAACATCAGGACGATCACCCGAACGTAGAAGAACGCTGCGATCGCGCTGCTGACGACGCCGACGAGAACGAGCGGAACGGCACCGCCCTCGATGGCGGCCTGGAAGACCGCGAACTTGCTGACGAACCCACTCGTCAAGGGGATTCCGGCGAACGCCAGCAGGAACAGGGCGAAGACCCCGCCCACCAGGGGGGATCGCCGACCCAGCCCCGCCCAGCGGGACAGGTCTGTCGCCTCGCCCCGGCTGTCCCGCACGAGGGTGACGACGGCGAACGCGCCGAGCGTGCTGAACCCGTAGGCCAGGAGGTAGAACATGGTGGACGACAGGCCCTCCCGGTTGGCCGCGATCAGACCGGTGAGGATGAATCCGGCGTGCGCGACCGAGGAGTACGCGAGCATCCGCTTGACGTCGTTCTGCGTGACCGCCATGACGGCACCGACCACCATGGTGAGGATGGCGACGCCCCACATCACCGGCCGCCAGTCCGCGCGGAGGTCGGGCAGCGCCACGTAGAAGATGCGCAGCATCGCCCCGACGGCCGCGACCTTGGTGGCCGCCGCCATGAACGCGGTGATCGGTGTCGGCGCACCCTGATAGACGTCGGGGATCCAGGAGTGGAACGGGACGGCGCCGATCTTGAACAGCAGACCCACCGACAGCAGCGCGGTGCCGATCAGCGCGAGCGTCCGGTCCTCGGCCCCCCGGGCCAGCGCGTCGGCGATCCCCGGCAACGCGACGGTGCCCGCGTAGCCGTACAGCAACGCGACCCCGAACAGGAAGAACGCCGACGAGAACGCCCCGAGCAGAAAGTATTTCATCGCGGCCTCCTGAGACAGGAGGCGGCGGCGCCGCGCCAGCCCGCACAGCAGATACAGCGGCAGCGACAGCACTTCCAGCGCCACGAACATGGTGAGGAGGTCGTTCGACGCCGGGAACAGGAGCATCCCGCCGACCGCGAACAAGGTGAGGGGGAAGACCTCGGTGTGCCCCGGGGCGTTCCGGGTGGCCTCCCGCTCGGCGACACTGCCGGGGACGGCGAACGCCTGCGGGGTGAAGGCGTCGGTTCCGCCTTCCGGTTCCGCCCCGCGGACGGCCGTGACCTCCGCGGTCGCCGCGCCCACCCCGCTGTCGACGCTCCGCTCGGCGATGATCAGGATCGCCGGGATCGAGATCAGCAGGATCGTGCCCTGGAGGAACAGCGTCGGACCGTCGACGGCCACCGCTCCCCCGACCACCGAGTCGCGGGTTCCGGCGAGCAGGACGACGGCCACGAACGCCGCGGTGAGTCCGCCGAGCGCGAGAACCAGGTGGCTCGAGTAGCGGCCGCGGCGGGGCAGGAACGCCTCGACGAGCACACCGGCGACAGCGACGCCGAACACGATCAGCATGGGCGCCAGCTGACCGTATTCGATGTCCGGCGCAGGCAACGTCTCGGACTGGGCGAGGACGAATTCGGAGGTACTCATCAGGGTGTGCCTCCCTCTGAATCCTGCCCGGCGACGGTGGGGGCAGGATCGTGCTGACCGACGGTGACGAGGACGTGACTCACCGCGGGGGTGATGACGTCCAGCACCGGCTTGGGGTAGACGCCGAGGACGAGCAGCAGGGCGATCAGCGGTGCCACGACCGCGATCTCACGGCGCACGAGGTCGCGGACGGTCTCGTTGCCCTCCTTCAGCGGTCCCGTCATCATCCGCTGGTAGAGCCACAGCACGTAGATCGCGGCGAGGACGAGCGCGAGAGTCGCGACCACGGCAGCGATCTGATACCGCGAGAACGTCCCGACCAGGACGAGGAACTCACTGATGAAGGGCGCCAGGCCCGGCAGCGACAGCGTGGCCAGCCCCGCCACGAGGAACGTGCCCGCCATCACCGGAGCGACCTTCTGCACCCCGCCGTAGTCGGCGATGAGGCGGGTGCCGCGCCGGGACACCAGGAACCCGGCGATCAGGAACAGCGCCGCGGTCGAGATGCCGTGGTTGACCATGTACAGCGTCGATCCGGCCTGCCCCTGGCTCGTCATCGCGAAGATGCCGAGGATGATGAACCCGAAGTGCGAGATCGACGTGTACGCGATCAGTCGCATCACATCGGTCTGTCCGATCGCCAGCACCGCGCCGTAGATGATGCCGATCACCGCCAGCACCGTGACGAACGGTGCGAAGTACGCGGACGCATCCGGGAACATCTGCAGACAGAACCGCAGCATCCCGAACGTGCCGACCTTGTCGACGACGGCCATCATGAGCACCGCGCTGGCCGGCGTGGCTTCCACCGCCGCGCCCGGCAGCCACGTGTGGAACGGCCACAGCGGGGCCTTGACCGCGAACGCGAACATGAACCCGAGGAACAACGCCTTCAGCACGCCGGGGTCGGCGTCCAGCCCCTCGGCGACGATCACCCGGAAGTCGAAGGTGCCACCGCCGAACGCGTCCTGCCGCGCCGTCACCACGTACAGCCCGATGACGGCCGCCAGCATGATCAGGCCGCCGAACAGGTTGTACAGCAGGAACTTCACCGCGGCATACGACCTCCCCGCCCCGCCGAATCCTCCGATCAGGAAGTACATGGGGATGAGCATCGCCTCGAAGAAGATGTAGAACAGCAGGACGTCGAGGGCGGTGAACGAGACGATCACCATCGCCTCGACCATCAGCGTCAGCGCCACGTACGTGTGCGCCATCCGCCGCCGCTCGTAGTCCGGAGCGGAGTCGCCGTCGTTCCACCCCGCCAGCAGCAGCAGGGGCACCAGCACCGCGGTGAGGAGCACCAGGACGAGCGCGATGCCGTCCAGGCCCAGGATGTACCGGGTGCCGAACGCGGGGATCCAGGCATGCGATTCGACGAACTGGTACTGCTCGCCGGTCGGGTCGAACCGGATCGCCAGCACGACTGCCAGGCACAGGACCACCACGGACACACCGACCGCGACCGATTTCGCGAGCGCGCGCCTGTGGACCGGCACGGCCAGGACCACGCCGGCGCCGACGAGTGGCAGCACCCACAGGAGGGTCAGCCACGGGAAGCCGCTCACCACAGCCTCACCAGCATCGTGGCGACCAGAAGCGCCGCACCCGCGAACATGAACAGGGCGTACGACCGGACGAACCCGGTCTGTAGACGCCGCACCCGCACCGACGTTCCGCCGACGAGCGCGGCGAACCCGTTGACGGCGCCGTCGACGCCCCGGTCGTCGGCGGTCACGAGCGTTCGCGTCAGTTCCTGCCCGGGACGCATCAGCGCCGCCTCGTTGAACGCGTCGCCGTACAGGTCCCTCCGGGCCGCGACGGTGAGCGCGGTGACGTCCTCGGGCGCGACGGCGGGGATCGGCTGCCGGGCGTACTGCCGGTAGGCCACCGCGACCCCGGCCAGTACCACCACCAGCGTGAGTGCGGTGATCGCCCACACGGGGAGTGCGGGCTCGCCGTGGTGGGCGCCGACGACCGGTTCCAGCCAGTGCTGCAGCGAGGAGCCGATCGCGAGGAGGGCTCCCGCGGCAACCGAACCCACCGCGAGCAGGATCATCGGCACCGTCATCACCCCCGGCGATTCGTGTGGGTCTGAATTTGGTGCCCATCGGCGGCGTCCGAAGAAGGTCATCAGCATCACCCTGGTCATGTAGAAGGCGGTGAGTCCCGCACCGAGCAGCGTCACCGTCCCGAGGACGACGCCCTGCACGCCCTCGGCGGCGAACGCCGCTTCGATGATCTTGTCCTTGGAGAAGAAGCCGGAGAACGGTGGAATCCCGATGATGGCCAGGTATCCCAGCCCGAACGTGACGAACGTGACGGGCATGACGGTGCGCAGACCGCCGTAGCGGCGCATGTTCACCTCGTCGTTCATGCCGTGCATCACCGAGCCCGCGCCGAGGAACAGGCCGGCCTTGAAGAAGCCGTGGGTGAGCAGCAGCATGATCGCGAACGCGTACCCGGCCGGTCCCAGACCGGCGGCCAGCACCATGTACCCGATCTGGCTCATCGTCGACGCCGCCAGCGCCTTCTTGATGTCGTCCTTCGCGCAGCCGATGATCGCGCCGAACAGCAGGGTCACCGCGCCGACGATCACGACGCCGAGTTGGGCGTTCGGTGCGAGGTCGAAGATCGCGTTGGAGCGGACGATGAGGTACACACCCGCCGTGACCATGGTCGCGGCGTGGATGAGCGCGGACACCGGTGTCGGGCCCTCCATCGCGTCGCCGAGCCAGGATTGCAGCGGAACCTGCGCCGATTTGCCGCAGGCGGCGAGCAGCAGCGCGAGCCCGATCGCGGTGAGCACGCCCTCGCTCGCGGCGTCGGCGCGCGTGAACACGTCGGCGAATTCGATCGACCCGAACGTCGAGAACATGATCATGATCGCGAGGATCAGCCCCATGTCGCCGACGCGGTTGACGACGAACGCCTTCTTCGCCGCGGCCGCCGCGGACGGCTTGTACTGCCAGAATCCGATGAGCAGGTACGACGCGAGACCGACACCCTCCCACCCGACGTACAGTCCCAGGAAGTTGTCGGCCAGCACCAGCAGCAGCATCGCCGCGAGGAACAGGTTGAGGTAGGCGAAGAACCGCCTGCGCTCCGGGTCGTGCGCCATGTAGCCGACCGAGTAGATGTGGATCAGCGAGCCGACACCGGTGATCAGCAGCACGAAGCACACGGACAGCTGGTCGAGTTGCAGACCGAAGTCCACCTGGAGTTCGCCGACCGGCACCCAGCTGAACAGGATCTGGTGCACCACCCGGTCGGCGGCGTCCCGGCCCAGCATGTCGACGAAGAAGACGAGACCGAGTGCGAACGAGGCCAGCGCCGTCACGCAGCCGAGGAGATGACCCCACGCATCGCTGCGCCTGCCCGCCAGCAGGAGCACGGCGGCGCCGAGGAGCGGCAGAACCGGCAGCAGCCACACGGCCGACGAGAGCGTTCCGCTCATGCCGCACCGCCGATCGGGGTGTCGTCGGGCAAAGTCACCTTCTCGAGGATGTGCGTCATCGGGGACCCGTCAGTTCTTGAGGAGGTTGGCGTCGTCGACGGAAGCCGAACGGCGGGAACGGAAGATGGTCATGATGATCGCCAGACCGACGACGACCTCGGCCGCCGCGACGACCATGGTGAAGAACGCGAAGACCTGCCCGTCGAGGTTGCCGTGCATCCGGGCGAACGTCACGAACGCCAGATTCGAGGCGTTGAGCATCAGTTCGATGCACATGAACACGATGATCGCGTTGCGGCGGATCAGCACCCCGGCGGCACCGATCGTGAACAGCAACGCCGACAGGTACAGGTAGTTCTCGGGGTTCATCGCCCACCCCCGTCTTCGGTCGCGGCGGGTTCGGGGGCCGCGACGTCCGCGGTGCCCAGCGCCCGGGCGGGCATGCTCGGCCGCCGGTCGAGCGACCGGCTGACGGAGAGGTCCGAGAACGTGCCGTCGGGCAGCAGCGCCGGGATGTCGACGGCGTTGTGCCGCGCGTAGACCCCGGGACTGGGGAGCGGCGTGACCCGGGCACCCTCGCGAACACGGTCCTGGGACAGCTCGCGCTGGTCCTTGCGCCGCTCGAACCGTTCGCGGTGGGCCAGCACCATGGCGCCGATCGTGGCGGTGATCAGCAGGGCGCCGGTCAGTTCGAAGGCCCACACGTACCGGACGAAGACGAGTTCGGCCAGCCCTTGGACGTTGCCCGCCGCGTTGGCCTCGTCGAGACCGGTGAACGCGGAGACCGACGCACTTCCGAGGCCGCCGATCAGCAGGAGTCCGAACCCCAGCCCGGCCGCGATCGCGGCCACCCGCTGACCGCGCAGGTTTTCGACGAGCGATTCGGAGGAATCGACGCCGATGAGCATGAGCACGAACAGGAACAGCATCATGACCGCGCCGGTGTAGACCACGATCTGCACGACTCCGAGGAACAGCGCACCCTGGGCGATGTAGAACACGGCCAGGATGATCATGGTCGTGGCGAGGAAGATCGCCGAGTAGACGGCTTTCGTCGCGCTGACCACTCCGAGCGCGCCGATCACCGCCACGGTCGCGAGGACCCAGAACTGCACGCCCTCGCCGGTCGAGGTCTGGGTGAAGGGTTCCGCGACCAGGTGGACCGCGGCCGGCATCGTGTTCGTCACGTCGGCTCTCCTCCCTCGATCACGGCCTGTCCCCCGCCGTGTCGTCCGCCTCGGACTCGTCCTGCGACGCGGGCGCCGCTCCCCCGGTCACCGTGCCGCGGTAGTAGTCCTCGGCTGTGGTTCCCGGGGCCATCGGGTGCGGCGAATCGACCATGCCGGACTCGAGCGGGGCCAGCAGCCGATCCTTCTCGTAGATCAGGCCCGCCCGGTTGTCGTCGGCCATCTCGTATTCGTTGGTCATGGTCAGCGCCCGTGTCGGGCACGCCTCGATGCACAGCCCGCACCCGATGCAGCGCAGGTAGTTGATCTGGTACACCCGGCCGTACCGCTCGCCGGGCGAGAAGCGTTCCTCGTCGGTGTTGTCGGCGCCTTCGACGAAGATGGCGTCGGCGGGGCACGCCCAGGCACACAGTTCGCACCCGATGCACTTCTCCAGCCCGTCCGCGTACCGGTTGAGCTGATGCCTGCCGTGATAGCGGGGTGCCGTCGGCGTCTTCTCCTCCGGGTAGAACTCGGTGTTCGATTTCTTGAACATCGTGGAGAAGGTCACGCCGAATCCCGCTATGGGGCCGAGGAATTTAGTCATCGCTGTTCTCCTGGGTCGATCCGGTGGAGTGCGCGCTGGTGACGGAGACGGGCGTGCGCCGGAACGCGGGCAGCGTCTGCCCCGGCATCGGCGGCACCGGATATCCGCCGGCCATGGGGTCGAACGGTTCGAGTGTCTCGGGGGACGGTTCGGCGCGGTCGCGCGGCTCGACCGGCTTCTCGGGTGCGCGAACGCGGCCCGGGCGCAGGCGCTTCCACAGCAGCGCCACCACGACGAGGGCCACGACGAGGCCCGCGACGACGAGGGTGATCGTCCTCGTGTCGTAACCCTCGTTGCGGAAGGCCCGGACGGTGGCGACGATCATGACCCACACCAGCGAGATCGGGATCAGGATCTTCCAGCCGAGACCCATGAACTGGTCGTACCGGAGCCGGGGCAGCGTGGCCCGCAACCAGACGAACACGAACAGGAAACCCCAGACCTTCAGCGTGAACCACAGCACCGGCCACCAACCGGAGTTCGCGCCGTCCCACAGGCTGAGCGGGAACGGTGCGTGCCAGCCGCCGAGGAACAGGGTGGTGGCGAGCGCCGAGACCGTCACCATGTTCACGTACTCGGCGAGCATGAACATCGCGAAACTCAGCGAGGAGTACTCGGTGTGGAACCCGCCCACCAGTTCACCTTCGGCCTCGGGCAGGTCGAAGGGCGCCCGGTTGGTCTCACCCACCATCGAGGTGACGTAGATGAGGAACGACGGCAGCAGCAGGAAGACGTACCAGGTGTGCTCCTGGGAGGCGACGATGCCCGACGTGGACATCGTTCCGGCGTCCAGGAAGACGGCGGCGAACGACAATGCCATCGCGATCTCGTACGAGATCACCTGCGCCGTCGAGCGCAGACCCCCCAGCAGCGGGTACGTGGAGCCGGACGCCCAGCCGGCGAGCACGATGCCGTAGACGCCGATCGACGTGGCGGCGAGGACGTAGAGCACGGCCACCGGCAGGTCCGTCAGCTGTAGCGGCGTGTAGTGCCCGAAGATCGACACCGCCGGGCCGAACGGGATCACCGCGAACGCCATGAACGCGGGCACCGCGGCGATGATCGGCGCGAGGATGTAGATCGGCTTGTCCACACCCTTCGGGACGATTCCCTCCTTCAAGGCGAGCTTGATGCCGTCGGCGAGGCTCTGCAGCATGCCCCGCGGGCCGACCCGGTTCGGGCCGACGCGCATCTGCATCCAGGCCATGACCTTGCGTTCGGCCAGGATCGTCAGAAGCGGGGTGAGGACGAGGAACACGAAGACGGCCAGCGCCTTGCCCAGAACCAGCCACCACGGGTCGTGCCCGAACAGTGCCGGGTCGGGGTAGACGGCCGCGATCGTCACAGCGCACCTCCCGGGGCGATCCCGTTGATGCCGGGTTGGCGGCGAACGGTCACGATGGTTCCCGCCCCGGCAGCCAGTTGCCGGTAGACCGCGGAGCCGGGCGAGTTGAGCGGCAGCCACACCACCCGATCCGGCATGTCGGTGATCACCAACGGCAACGTCACCTCGCCTCGTTCCGTCGAGACGGTGACCGGATCTCCGTCGCCGGCACCCGTCTCGGCCGCCGACGCCGCGGACATCCGCATGACCGGGGTACGCGCCGTGCCCGCCAGGTGCGGTTCCCCGTCCTGCATCCGCCCCGAGTCGAGCAGCATCCGCCACGTGGCGAGCACCGCCTGCCCCGGACCGGGTTCCCGCCGTGGGGACTGCGGGACGTCGGGCGGATCCGGGAAGTCCCCGTCCCAGGCGCCGAGCCGCTCGAGTTCCCGCCGTGCGGTCGCCGCGTCGGGAAGACCGAGCGCGACCCCCATTTCGCCGGCGATCGCGTGGAGCACCCGCTGATCGGGCATCGCCCCGGTACCGCGGAGGGCGGCGTCGAAATCCCGTGTGCGGCCCTCCCAGTCGAGAAAGGTACCCGGCTTCTCCATGACCGGTGCGATGGGGAACACCACGTCCGCGCGGTCGGTGATCGCACTGTGGCGCAGTTCCAGACTCACGACGAACCCGGCCGCCTCGACGGCCGCCGACGCGGCCTGCGGGTCGGGGAGGTCGTCGATCTCCACACCGCCGATCACCAGCGCCCCCAGCGTCCCCGATTCGGCGGCAGCGAGGATGCCCGCGGTGTCGCGGCCCACGGTGTCCGGTAGATCCGCGACATTCCACACGTGCGCGACCTGCCGACGGGCCTCGGTATCGCCCACCGGCCTGCCACCCGGGAGCAGTCCGGGCAGCGCGCCCGACTCGAGTGCGCCGCGTTCACCGGCCCGTCGCGGCACCCAGGCCAGCCGGGCCCCGGTGGCGTCGGCCAACCGGACCGCGGCGGACAGTGCCCCCGGCACCGCGGCGAGCCGCTCCCCCACCACGACGACCGCACCCGGTCGGCGAAGCAACTCCGTGACCCCCGGATCCACCTCGCCCGTGCGGAGTCCGTCGAGGACCTCCGGTTCCGCATTCGGCGCGGCCCGCAACAGTCTGCCGGACACCTTCTCGAGGCCGCGGGACGTGTACGGGGCGATCGAGTACACCGGAACGGCCTTCGTGCGCGCCGCCTTGCGCAGGCGGAGGAACACGATCGGTGATTCCTCCTCCGGCTCGAACCCGGCGAGGAGGACGACCGGCGCGGCGTCGAGATCGTCGTAGGTGACCGCGAGTCGCTGCCCCGCCACCCGGGCCGCCAGGAAGTCGGCCTCCTCACCGGAGTGCGCGCGACTGCGGAAGTCGATATCGTTGGTGCCGAGCGCCATTCGCGCGAACTTCGCGTACGCGTAGGCGTCCTCCCACGTGGACCGACCGCCGACGAGAACACCCGCGCTGCCCCGTGCAGCGGTCAGTCCCCGCGCCGCGACTGCCAGGGCCTCCGACCACGATGCGGGCGCCAGCGTGCCATCGTCGCCGCGGACCAGTGGAGTGGTGATCCGGTCGCGCTGGGTGGCGTACGCGAACGCCCACCGCCCCTTGTCGCAATTCCATTCCTCGTTGACCTCGGGATCGTCGCCCGCCAGCCGCCGCAACACCGTGCCCCGCCGATGATCGGTGCGCTGGGCGCACCCGCTCGCACAGTGCTCGCACACACTGGGGCTGGAGATCAGATCGAACGGGCGGGCCCGGAACCGGTACGCGGTACCCGTCAGCGCGCCCACCGGGCAGATCTGGACGGTGTTGCCGGAGAAATACGACTCGAACGGTTCCTTCGCATAGATCCCGACCTGCTGCAGCGCACCCCGCTCCATCAGCTCGACGAACGGATCCCCCGCAACCTGCTCGGAGAACCGGGTACACCGCGCGCACAGCACACACCGCTCCCGGTCCAGCAGGACCTCCGTGGACAGCGGAATCGGCTTGGGGAACGTGCGCTTGATCTCCCCGAAACGCGACTCCGCGCGCCCGTTGGACATCGCCTGATTCTGTAACGGGCACTCACCGCCCTTGTCGCACACCGGACAATCCAGGGGATGGTTGATCAGCAACAACTCCATCACCCCCTTCTGCGCCTTGTCCGCCACCGGCGACGTCAGCTGGGTGTGCACCACCATGCCGTCCGTGACAGTCGTGGTACACGACGCGAGCGGCTTCCGCTGCCCCTCCACATCCACGAGGCACTGACGGCACGCGCCCACCGGGTCGAGCAGCGGATGATCACAGAACCGCGGAATCTGGATGCCGATCATCTCCGCCGCACGAATCACCAACGTGCCCTTGGGAACACTCACCTCCACCCCGTCGATAGTGATGCTGACTCCGTCAGGGCTCGCTCCGCTCGCAAGCGCCGGGGCTGAGTCACGGCTCGCTCCGCTCGCGGGCACCGGGGCTTTCACGCGCGCTCTTCCCTCGTCACTCATTCGCTGCGCTCCCTCGCTCCTCGGTCCAGACCGCGCGGCCCCGGCGCCGAGTCACAGCTCGCGCATCGCCCCGCCGCCGAGTCACGGCTCGCGCATCGCCCCGGTGCCACATCATGCGTCCACTCCAGCCATGAGGGTGGACTGATGCGGGTCGAACGGACAGCCGCCCTGCTCGAAGTGCGCGAGGTACTCGTCGCGGAAGTACTTGACGGAGGACATGATCGGGCTCGCCGCACCGTCACCGAGAGCGCAGAACGACTTGCCGAGGATGTTGTCCGCGATGTCGAGCAACTTCTGCAGATCCGCATCGGTCCCCTCCCCCCGCTCGAGCCGCTCCAGGATCTGCACCAGCCAATAGGTGCCCTCCCGGCAGGGCGTGCACTTGCCGCACGACTCGTGCGCGTAGAACTCGGTCCAGCGGAGCACGGCGCGCACCACGCACGTGGTCTCGTCGAAGATCTGCAGGGCCTTGGTGCCCAGCATCGACCCGGCGGCACCGACCCCCTCGTAGTCGAGGGCGACGTCGAGATGCTCGTCCGTGAAGATCGGCGTCGACGAACCGCCCGGTGTCCAGAACTTCAACCGGTGCCCGGCGCGGACGCCGCCCGCATACCCGAGCAACTCCCGCAACGTGATTCCCAGTGGCGCCTCGTACTGTCCGGGTGCGGTCACGTGCCCGGACAGCGAGTAGAGGGTGAACCCGGGCGACTTCTCGCTGCCCATCGAGCGGAACCACTCGATGCCGTTCACGATGATCGGCGGGACGCTCGCGATCGACTCGACGTTGTTGACGACGGTCGGGGACGCGTAGAGACCGGCCACCGCGGGAAACGGCGGACGCAGCCTGGGCTGGCCGCGGCGCCCCTCCAGCGAGTCGAGCAGCGCCGTCTCCTCACCGCAGATGTACGCCCCGGCACCCGCGTGCACGACCAACTCGAGGTCGAAGCCGGTGCCCAGGATGTTCTTGCCGAGGTAGCCCGCCGCGTACGCCTCCGCGACCGCGGCCTGCAGCCGGCGCAGCACCGGCACCACCTCGCCGCGCACGTAGATGAAGGCATGCCCGGCGCGGATCGCGTACGCCGCGATGATGACGCCCTCCACGAGCGCGTGCGGCGTTGCCAGCATGAGGGGCATGTCCTTGCAGGTGCCCGGTTCGGACTCGTCCGCGTTGACCACGAGGTAATGCGGCTTGTCGTCGCCCTGCGGGATGAACGACCACTTCATGCCGGTCGGGAACCCGGCACCGCCGCGGCCGCGCAGTCCGGCCTCCTTGACCGTCGCGATGACCTCGTCCGGGTCCATGCGCAGCGCCTTCTGCAGGCCCTCGTACCCGTCGTGGCGACGGTACGTGTCGAGGGTCCAGGACTCGGGCTCGTCCCAATAGCGGCTCAGGACCGGGGTCAGCGGCATGTCAGTCTCCCTTCCGTCCGGGGTCGGTGGCGGCCGGGTTCGTTTCGGAGGTGGACCGATCCGGAGGCACCGTCGCCGACGGGGCAGGCGCAGGCTCGTCCTTCGTCGACTCCGCCGCCACCGCCTCGGTGTCCCGCGACCGCGGCTCCGGGACGAGGGACGTCTCCGCCGGATCCGGCGCCGTCATCCCTCGTTCCCGCGCAACGCGCAGGCCCGCCAGCGTGGCGTCGCCGGCGGCGCCCTCCTCCAGCACACCGGGACGCTCGTCGGGGAACCCGGCGAGAATGCGGGCGGTCTCCCGGAACGTGCACAGCGTCGCGCCGCGGCTCGGCGACACCCGCTCCCCCGACCG
Source organism: Rhodococcus sp. NPDC057014 (assembly GCF_042673295.1). Classification (NCBI taxonomy): domain Bacteria; kingdom Bacillati; phylum Actinomycetota; class Actinomycetes; order Mycobacteriales; family Nocardiaceae; genus Rhodococcus; species Rhodococcus sp. NPDC057014. The sequence goes on along the minus strand of NZ_JBHUSF010000033.1, from coordinate 28,856 downwards.
CAGGGAATCGACGAGCGAGCGGGCCGACTCCGGGGTCTGATTGTCGAAGAACTCCCAGTTCACCATCACCACCGGGGCGTAATCGCACGCGGCGTTGCACTCGATGTGCTCCAGCGTCACCTTGCCGTCCGCGGACGTGCCGCCGTGCGGCAGATCGAGATGCTCCTCCAGCGCGGCGAGGATCGCGTCGCCACCCATGACCGCGCACAACGTGTTGGTGCACACCCCCACGTAATAGTCGCCCGTCGGCTCGCGCCGGTACATCGAATAGAACGTCGCCACCGCGGCCACCTCGGCGCCCGTCAACGCCAGCCGGCCGGCACAGAATTCGACCCCCGCCGGCGTGATGCACCCGTCCTCCGCCTGAACCAGATGCAACAGCGGCAGCAGCGCAGAACGCGAATTCGGGTACCGCGCGACGACGACGTCGGCGTCGGCGTCGAGCCGCGCCCGGATCTCCGGCGGATACTCCTCCCGCGCACCCGGCCGCACCAGCCGTCCGTTCTCCTCCGGCCGAGGCCCGAACTCGATGAAAACAGGTGGTTGCGCCGGTGCGGCTCGCTCGGTCATCGATCCACTCCCCCCATGACGGGATCGATGCTCGCGACCGCGGCAATCACATCCGCCACCATGCCGCCCTCACACGTGGCCGCCACCGACTGCAGATTCGTGAACGACGGATCCCGGAAATGCACCCGGAACGGGCGCGTGCCGCCGTCGCTCACCATGTGCACCCCGAGCTCACCCCGCGGCGACTCCACCGCCACATACACCTGGCCCGGCGGCACCCGGAAACCCTCCGTCACCAACTTGAAATGATGGATCAGCGACTCCATCGACGAATCCATGATCTCGCGGACATGCTCCGGCGAATTACCCAGACCGTCGGGGCCCAACGTCAGATCCGCAGGCCACGCGATCTTCTTGTCCTCCGCCATGATCGGCCCCGGCCGCAATCTGTCGAGACACTGCTCGACGATCTTCAGCGACTCCTTCATCTCGTCGACCCGGATCAGGTAGCGGCCGTACGCGTCGCACCCGGTGTCGGTGCTGACCTCGAACTCGTAATTCTCGTACCCGCAATACGGCTGCGACTTCCGCAGATCGTGCGGCAGACCCGTCGCACGCAGCATCGGACCCGTCACCCCCAGCGCCATGCACCCCGTGAGGTCGAGATACCCGATACCCTCGGTGCGGCCCTTCCAGATGCGGTTGTCGTTCAGCAGATTCTCCATGTCCCGCAACCGCTCCGGCAGCAGCGTCAGCAACTCGCGGACCTTCTCCACCGCCCCCTCCGGCAGATCCTGCGACAACCCACCCGGCCGGATATACGCATGATTCATCCGCAACCCCGTGATGAACTCGAACACATCCAGGACCAACTCACGTTCCCGGAAACCGAACAGCATCGCGGTCACCGCACCCAACTCCATCCCGCCCGTGGCCAGCGCCACCAGATGCGAGGAAATGCGGTTCAACTCCATCAACATCACCCGGACGACACTCGCCCGCTCCGGCACCTGCTCCGTGATGTCCAGCAACTTCTCCACACCCAGGCAATACGCCGTCTCGTTGAAAAACGGCGACAGATAATCCATCCGCGTCACAAACGTCACGCCCTGCGTCCAGCTACGAAACTCCAGGTTCTTCTCGATCCCCGTATGCAGATAACCGATACCGCACCGGGCCTCCGTGACCGTCTCCCCCTCGATCTCCAAGATGAGCCGCAACACCCCGTGCGTCGACGGATGCTGCGGACCCATATTCACGACGATGCGCTCCTCGCCGCTCCCCGAACCCGCATCCTCCGACGCCGCCTTCACCGCATCGACAACCTCGTCCCAATCCTGACCGGCAACCGTGAACACCGTGTCCTCACTCATCAGCTGTACCCCCGCCGCTCGTCCGGCGGCGCGATCTCCGCGCCCTTGTACTCGACGGGAATACCGCCGAGCGGATAATCCTTCCGCTGCGGATGACCCGGCCAGTCATCCGGCATCTCGATCCGCGTCAACGACGGATGACCGTCGAACACGATCCCGAAAAAGTCGAACGTCTCCCGCTCGTGCCAATCATTCGTCGGATACACGTCGTACAACGACGGAATATGCGGATCCGCATCCGGCACCGCCACCTCCAGACGGATCCGCCGATTGTGCGTAATCGACAACAACGGATACACCGCATGCAACTCGCGGCCCGCATCCTGCGGGAAATGCACACCATTCACACCCAGACACATCTCGAACCGCAAATCCGGCTCATCCCGCAACGCCCGCGCCACCGGCACCAAGAACTCACGCCGCACACCGAACGTCACCTCACCCCGAAACACCACCACCGACTCCACCGCCACCTCGAAGCCCACCCCCGACTCCGCCAGCGCCGCCCCCAACCCATCCGCCACCTCGTCGAAATACCCGCCGAACGGCCGCGGCGTACTCCCCGGCAACAACACCGGACGCACCAACCGCCCATACCCCGACGTATCCCCACTACCCCGCACCCCGAACAAACCCCTACGCACACCGATCTGCTCTGGGACATGGCTCGCTTCGCTCGCGGGTGCCGGAGCTTGGTCGTGCGGTCTTCCTGTGTTGGTCTGGCTCGCTTCGCTCGCGGGTGCCGGAGCTTGATCGTGCGGTCTTCCCTCGTCACTCACTCGCTACGCTCCCTCGTTCCTCAGTCCAGACCGCACGGCTCCGGCACTTGCTCGGCTCGCTCCGCTCCCTCGCCGCACAGCTCCGGGCCCTCGCCGCACGACCTCGGCCCATGCAGGCCGTCACCGGAGCAGGCCCTTCATCTGGATGGTGGGGGTGGCGGCCAGGGCGGCCTGCTCCGCCGCACGCGCCACCTCCTCGCGGTGAACACCGAGCGGCATCTGCTGGATCTTCTCGTGCAGCGCGAGGATCGCGTTCAGCAGCATCTCGGGCCTCGGCGGGCACCCCGGCAAGTAGATGTCGACAGGGACGATGTGGTCGACACCCTGCACGATCGCGTAATTGTTGAACATCCCACCCGACGACGCGCACACGCCCATCGCCAGCACCCACTTCGGCTCCACCATCTGGTCGTAGATCTGCCGCAGCACCGGCGCCATCTTCTGGCTCACCCGGCCGGCGACGATCATCAGATCGGCCTGCCGGGGTGAGGCCCGGAACGCCTCCATACCGAAGCGGGCGATGTCGAAGCGTCCGCCTGCGGTGGCCATCATCTCGATCGCACAGCACGCGAGCCCGAAACTGGCGGGCCACAGCGAGCCCTTGCGGACGTAACCCGCAAGCCCCTCGACCGTGGTCAGCAGGAAGCCGCTCGGCAGCTTCTCCTCGATGCCCATATCCGACTCTTCTCTTCCGACTTAGCTTTTGGATCGCTGGCAGGACCGATCAGTCCCAACTGAGACCGCCACGCCGCCACTCGTACGCGTAGGCGACGGAGACGTTGAAGATGAACAGGGCCATGGCCCCGAGACCGAAGAAGCCGAGGGCGTCGAAGTGCACAGCCCACGGATAGAGGAACACGATCTCGATGTCGAAGATGATGAACAGCATGGCCGTCAGGTAGTACTTCACCGGGATGCGCCCCGCGCCCAGCGGCGAGGACGTCGGCTCGATCCCGCACTCGTAGGCGTCGAGCTTGGCACGGTTGTACCGTCTCGGACCGACGATCCTCGCCACGATCACGGAGAACACCGCGAACGCGACCGCGATCGCCCCGAGCACGAGGATCGGCACGTAGACATTCATGCCGTCTCAGCTCCCCTCTTCCCGAGCCTGTCCGCCCGATTCCCGGGCGGTCGTTTCCGAAGCTACGCTCTTGTGAGTTATGCCACAGCGTACAAGGGAAGTCGTCGGGCCCGGCCGATTTGACCGAGCGAGTTCCAGGCGATCTGAAAATGCGGAAAACCGCTGCGGGACAGGCGCTCGATGCGCCTTCCGGCGGCCGAATCGGAAGTCAGGAGACCCTAAGCAGAGAGTCGGGTGCGGAGCAGCGCTATGACCGCTTCGGACAACCGGATCGGGTCGAGCGGGTGCGGCACCGCGGCCTCGGCGCGCGACCAGCTGGCGAGCCAGGCGTCGTCGGGACGTCCGGTCAGGACCAGGATCGGCGGGCACTCGTCGATCTCGTCCTTCAACTGCTTGGCGATCCCCATCCCGCCCGCGGGCACCGCCTCGCCGTCCAGGACGGCCAGGTCGATACCGCCGGCATCCATCTCCCGGATCACCACGGGCGCCGTCGCCACCTCGACGTACTCCAGCTCCGGAAGGTCGGGGTGCGGACGCTTCCCCAGCGCCAGAACGACCTTCTGACGGGTGCTCGCGTCGTCGCTGTAGACGAGGACACGCAACCGATCAGGACGGCTGGTGTGGGCGGTCGCGTCGGTCACGGACACGATGCTACCGGTCCCCCGCCTTCCAGACCGGAGGCTCGCGTCGATCGAAAAACGGCGCGTCGACATCGAATTGGTTTGACCGGCGGCCGCGGGGCTGCCCGGCTACAACCTTTCCGCGATGGCGAGCGCCGTGGAACCGAGCTTCGGCAGGCGGAGATCCGCGATGGGCGTCAGCATGTTGCCGAGCCGGTTGGTGACGAACGCGATCGACATGCCGGTGTCGGCGTCGGCGAACGCACCCGACCCGCCCAACCCGTAGTGCCCGAAGGTATTCGACGGCTGCTTGCGGCGCGCCACCATTCCCGCGTGGTAACCGAGCCGCCAGTTCATCGGTATGCCCAGTACGTAGTCGCGGGCCGTGGTCTGCACCTGGCTCAGCTGCGCCACGACGTCGGGTGGGAGGAACTCGACACCGCCGACGGTTCCGCCGTTGGCCAGCGCCCCGTACATGCGCGCCAGGGCGCGGGCACTGAACACGCCGTTCCACCCCGGCATGACGCTGTCGTGGATCGCGGGGTTGCGGACGAGAGCGTCGAAACCGGCGGGCATGCCGGCGTCCGCGACGTTGCGGAGACCGGGCAGCCGCGCCATCGCGAACGACGTCGCACCCCAGGGAACGCCGAACGGGTTGATGTGCGGGAACGTCCTGGCGATCCGGGTCCGCTCGGCGGGGGGCACCTCGTACCAGAATTCCTTCACCCCGAGCGGTTCGGCGACCTCGGTGCGCACCAAATCGGTGAAGTGCGTTCCGGCCGCGCGCGCCGCCACTTCGGCCACCAGCGAACCGAAGGTCACGGCGTGATAGCCGGGGGCCTTCAGCCGCCGCCGATCCGGGGTCGCCGCGGCCAGCGCGGCGCTGACCAGGCCATGGTCCATCAGACTCAGCGGTCCGGGAACGAGCCCGCGCACGCGGTGCAGCCCGGCGCGGTGCGACAGCAGTTCGCGCACCGTGATCTCGTCTTTGCCCGCGGCGGCGAACTCGGGCCAGTACTGCGCCACGGGGACGTCGTAGTCGATGATCCCGCGTCCCGCGAGACGGTGCAGCACGGTCGACGCGACGCCCTTGCCCGTGGAGAACGTGAGGGTGACGGTGTCGTCCTGCCAGAACGTGTCGCGGCTCGCCCACCCGGCCCACACGTCGACGACCGGCTCACCGTGGAGATAGACGGCCAGCGCGCCGCCACCCTGGCCTGCGTCGTGGAAGAGCCGGAAGAACTGGTCGACGAGCACCCCGAATCGACGGTCCGCCAGCATCCCCGCCGGTGGCCGTACGGTGCGGCGCCTCAACGGCCACGGCGATGTGGTCGTCATGTCGACTTCCCTCGGTCGCTCTTCACGTCAGTGACATGTGTATTTAACTTCCTCTTTACACACGGGAGAACGCCGTCGGCACCGCTTCAGAGCCCGCGTGACCGCTTCGTGGCCATACCGCAACGGGAAAGAGTGCCCAGGCCCCGGGGAGGTGACTCGACCATGATCCGGAGAGGTGACTCGACCATCATCATTTCGGCTCGAGGGAGTGGAAGTAATCGGACCTGACCTCGACGTCCTCGACGAGACGCGTGGTGGTCTGGACCCCCAGCGAATGCTCCTTCAACAGGTCGCACAGCCGGTCGCCGTCGATGAGGTCGATCGGCGGGGCACCGTCCCTCTTGGACTCCGTGCGGGCGTCACCGGTGAACGTTCCGGTCGTGATGAGCAGACCCTTCTCGCCGCGACCCGCCATCGCGCCACGGAAATCGCGCACCGCCCCGGCGCCGACACTGCCGCTGTAGCGCTTGCACTGGAAGAACACGGGGAAACTGAGCAGCGACAACTGGTACACGCCGAGGCCCTCGATGTCCCCGTCCCCGCCGCGATCGGTGACGGACGCGCTCGAGAATCCGGCCTCCCGCAGCAACCGCTGGGTCAGCCGCTCGAACGCCGGCGGCGACATCTTCAGAACCGTGTCGAGCAGCAGGTCCTTCCAGTCCGCGTCGTTCTCGGCCTCGGCGATGTTGGCGTCCGGTTCGTCGTTCCTCCGGGATGCGGCCTTCGCCGACTTGCGGGCGGCGTTCTTCTTACGGTTCTCGGCGGAGAATTCGGCGTGCAACGGGCGGATCTCGCTCTCGGCGACCTCGCGGCCCTTCTCCGTCACGCTCCACACCCCGCGACGGCTGTTGGTGAGCAGACCCATCCCCTTGAGGTAGGTGCGGGCCCACGCCAGCCGGTACTCGATCTCGGTGCTCGGACCGTCACCGTGCAGCACGCCCTGCACGTCCGACGAAAGACCTTCTCGCTCAACGACTGCGCTGTCGAGCTCCTCGTTGGACGCCGAACCACCGAGAGCAATGGCAGCCTGAAGCGCTGGCCAGAGGAGGTCGACGTACTGAGGAACGTGAACAGTCATGGCCACAAGCATGCCCGAATCCACCGAACGCTCCGCACACGGACCCGGATCCTCCGGGCACTCGGCACACGGACGCCCACCCGGTCACCCGGGCGAACCCTGGGCGAGCCGAGCCTCCGCCCGGTTCTCGAGCTGCGCGCGGTAGATCGTCTTCCCCGATCGGCGCACGATGAGATAGGAAAGTCCGACGGCGATCATCCCCGGCACCAGCACGCCGATGCTTCCCGTCATCTCCGCGACCATCAGCATGACCGCGAGCGGCGCGCGGGCGATGCTGCCGAAACACGCCATCATGCCGACGATGACGAAGGGCGCCGGATTGTCGGGGACGCCCGGGGCGATCGGCTCCAGCAGTCGCCACACCGCGGCCCCGGTGAACGCCCCGATCACCATGCCCGGGCCGAAGATGCCACCCGATCCGCCCGATCCGATGGAGAGCGACGTCGCGAGGATCTTCGCGAACGGCAGCAGCAGCACCACCCACAAGGGGATGGCCGCGAGGTCGACGCGGGCCATCGACTGCTGGATCCAGCCGTATCCGCTGCCCAGAACCTCGGGCAGCACCAGCGCCATCAGTCCGACGAGCAGCCCGCCGACCGCCGGCTTGACGATCCGGCTGCTCGGCAGGCGGTGCGTGAGGTCGACGGCCGTGTAGAACGTCCCGCTGTAGAGCAATCCGATCAGGCCGCCGAGCACACCGATGAGCGCGAACCACACCAGTTGCGCCGGAGTGTCGAAGACGTAGTCCTGGGCGGCGTACCCGAACAGCGGCCCGAAGCCGAGGACGCTGCCGAACACGGTGTAGCTGACGATCGACGTGACCAGCGCCGGCACGAGCACCTCGAAGTCGAAGTCCTCCCTGTACGGGATCGTGCAGCACAGGACGGCACCACCGAGCGGGGCGCCGAAGATGGCGCCGATCCCGGAGCCGATGCCGATCGCCACGGCGATGCGACCGTCCCGCGGCGACAGGTCCAGCCTGCGGGCGAGGAGCGATCCGAACCCCGCCGAGATCTGCGCGGTGGGGCCCTCACGGCCGCCGGACCCGCCGGATCCGATCGTGATCGCCGACGCGACCAGCTTCACCAGCACGACGCGGACACGGATCATGCGGGGGTCCCGGTGCACGGCCTCGATCGCCGCGTCGGCGCCGTGCCCCTCGGCCTCGGGTGCCAGGGTGAACACGAGGAGGCCCGACACCAGACCGCCCAGGCACACCACGAGCGGAATCGCCCACGGTCTCGTGAACTCCCTGCTGCCTGCCGCGCCGCCGTCCCCGGCCGCGGTCGGCGGGTGGTAGCCGCCGATGTCGACGATGAGCAGTTGCGTCGCCTCCGACAGCGCGATGTAGAACACGATCGCCCCGAGCCCGGCGACGACACCGATGACGACACCGAGGACCAGCCATTTGCGGGTGTAGCCCGCGGTGCGGATCCAGGCCCCGGCGGACGCCCCGATCGACCGCAGAGCCCGCGACCCGGACGCCACCCGGATCACTCCAGCTTTCCGAAGACCGTCCGGCCCTCCAGGATGGTGGCGAGCACCTCGAGGTCCGCGATGTCGTCGGGATCCACCAGAAGCGGGTTGGCCGACAGCACGACGAGATCGGCGTGCAGCCCGGGGACGATCGCCCCGATGGCGTCCTCGCTCCGGAGGTGCCACGCCGAGTTGATCGTCTCCGCGCGCAGGGCGTCCGGGACCGAGATCCGCTCCTCCGGGGCGAGCACCCGTCCCGACCGGGTGCGGCGGGTGACGGCGTCGGCGATGTTGCGCAACGGGTTGGTCGGGGTCACCGGGCCGTCGTTGTGGAACGAGATCCGCTGCCCCGCTGCGATCGCGGAAGCTGCAGCGGCCCAACGTGCTCCGCGCTCAGGACCGAACAGGTCGTCGACGAGCGCGTCACCCCAGTAGTAGAGGTGGTCGACGAAGAGGCTGCACGTGACGCCGAGTGCGGTCGCACGGCGGAACTGCTCCGGGGTCATCGCCCCCACGTGCTCGAGTCGCAGTCGGTGATCGTCACGTGGCGAGTCGGCGAGCATCCGCTCCCACGCGTCGAGGGCCAGGGTGACCGCGGCGTCACCGTTGGCGTGACAGGAGATCTGCCAGCCGTTCTCGAAGTACGGCGTGCTGATCTCGAGAATCTCGTCCGCGGTGTAGTTGGCCTTGCCGCGTGTTCCGGCAAGGCCGAGCGACCGGGTGACGTCCGTGTCGAGGTACGGGAAACTGGTGGCCGCGTTACCCACCCACGGCGAGCCGTCCGACCAGATCTTGATCCCAACCTGGCGCAGCAGGTCGTCGCCCACTCCGGGTGACACGTCCGTGGAGCGCTCCGGGTTCGACATCTCGTACAGCCGCAGCCGGGTGGTGAGCGCCCCGGACCGTGCGATCGCGGTCAGGGCGCTCCGGAAGCGTGGGTCGAATGCCATCTCGCTGGCGGTGGTGATGCCTGCCGCGTTCATCCGCGCGCATTCCGCGGCGAGGAGTTCCGGCAGCCGGGTGGACGCGCCGGCGAGGATGGACGCGGCCACCGCCATCACGGCGGGCGCCTCGAACGCCGAACCGTTCAGTTCCCCCGACTCGTCGCGGCCGAAGCTGCCGCCTTCCGGGTCTGGGGTCTTCTTGGACAATCCGGCGTCCCGGGCGGCGACGTCGTTGAAGTACGCCACGTGACCGGTGTTGTGCAGGATCACCAGAGAGGTGTCGGGAGCAACGGAATTGAGCCATTCCCGGGACGGTTCCGGCAGCCCCTTCTGGAGCAGCGGGTCCCAGCCGTTGAGCACGGCGCCGTCGGGGTGCTCGTCGACGGCACGGCGGACGGCGTCGACCACTTCACCTGCGTCGGCGATGGTCACCGGCCTAATGTCCACGACCGGTTCGCCGAGCAGCACCGCCGAGTTCAGCGGGTGACCGTGTGCCTCGATGAACCCGGGGAGGATGCAGGCCCGGTGCACGTCGACCGCGATCGTTTCCGGTCCGATCAGCGGAAACACCGCGGCGTCGTTGCCGACGGCGGCGATCCGCCCGTCCCGCACCGCGACCGCCCGAGCGCGTGGCGCGGCGTCGTTCATGGTGACCACGTCACCGAACAGCACCAGATCGGCAGGTTTTCCGTCGTTCGTGCCCATCAGTGCACCCTCCCGTCAGACCGGGCGCGGGCGAGTGCCCCTGCGCCGGCAGCGAGTGTCGACTGTGACTTCAGATTACAACTACGCAGCAGGTCGTATGCAGGAATAGTGCGTAACCGCGATCGGTTGCAGACAGGCATGACCGACACACCGCTGCCCGTGGACGGCCTCTTCGAGCCGTTCGCCGTCAAATCCCTCCGACTCCGGAATCGCTTCGCGATGGCACCCATGACCAGGGCTTTCTCCCCCGACGGCATTCCCGGGGAGGACGTGGCGGCGTATTACCGCCGGCGTGCGGCGGGCGGGGTGGGTCTGGTCATCACCGAGGGGACGTACATTCCGGACCCGGCCGCCGGATCGCACACCCGGGTGCCGCTCCTCTACGGACAGGACAGTCTCGCGGGCTGGAAGTCGGTGGTGGACGCGGTGCACGCGGAGGGCGGGCAGATCATTCCGCAGCTGTGGCATCTGGGCGTCGAACGCGGCCCGCAGCCCCGGCTGAACCCCGAGGTGACGACCGCCAGCCCGTCCGGGATCGCCCTGGACGGGACCCGGCTGGGACGCGAATTCACCGGGCCCGATCTCGACACCCTCCGCGAGGCCTGGGTGGCGGCCGCCGTCAACGCACGCGACGTGGGCTTCGACGGCATCGAACTGCACGGCGCCCACGGCTATCTGCTCGACCAGTTCCTGTGGGACCGCACCAACGTCCGCTCCGACGGTTACGGCGGATCCCTCGAGGCACGCACCCGGTTCCCCGTCGAGGTGGTCACAGCGATCCGCGAGGCCGTCGGGAACGACTTCGCGATCGTCTACCGGTTCTCCCAGTGGAAGTCGAATCACTACGATTCGCGCATCGCGCAGACCCCCGGCGAACTCGCGGCCGTGCTCACGCCCCTCATCGCCGCCGGTGTCGACGTGCTGCACCCGTCCACCCGCAGGCACTGGGAACCGGCCTTCGCCGAACTGTCCGGTGAGGACGGGGAACTCGGGCTGGCCGGGTGGACCAAGCGGTTGACGGGACTGCCCACGATCACGGTCGGCTCGGTGGGTCTCGACGACGTGTTCACGACGGCCTTCACGTCGGACGGCGCGTCGAATACCGCCGGCGTGGACCGCTTGCTCCGGCAGTACGAGAACGGCGAGTTCGATCTCGTGGCCGTCGGCCGCGCACTTCTGTCCGATCCGGAGTGGGTGCTCAAGCTCCGCGACGGCAGGACGGCCGAGCACATCCCGTACAGCAACGAGCACCGGGCGGTCCTGCACTGACCGCGCCGGTCAGCTGTCCTCGACGGTGATCTCCACCTGATCGACGTTCACGCCTTCGGGTGGGTTCGCCGTGCCCTCGGTCGAGATGCGGCTCTTGTCGACCCCCTGCGCCTCGAGGGCGTTCGCGACGGCCTGAGCGCGCTGGTCGGCGAGTAGTTGGGCGGCCGCCTCGTCCGAGTTACTCGCGTACGCCTCGACCTCGATCCTGGCGTCGCCCGCCTTCATCGCGGCGGCCACCGCCTTGACGGTCACGTCCGAGAGGGCGTTGAGTTCGGCGGTTCCCGACTCGAATCCGATCGGGACCGCCGCGATGGCCGAGTTGATCGCGTTCTGGGTGGCCTCGCGTGCGGTGTTCACGGCGGACGACGCCGTGGCCTGCACACTGCTGATCGCGCCTTCCACCCGATCGGACGGGGAGGACGTCGTCGTGGTCGCGATCGGAGCCTCGTTCGAGTCGTCGGAACAGCCGGCCACACCGAGCAGCGCGAGGGCCGCGACCGCGATGCCGGTGACGATGGTCTTACGCATGATGGTTTCCCCTATACGTCCGTATGTCCGGAAAGCGCTACACGTCGTGGGACGAGGATAGCCCCGCCCGCGTCCCCCGAAGGCGGGATTCGAACACGGCCCCGTCTCCCACATCGTGAGATGAATCGGGTGGATGTGAATGCGGACACAGGCTTCTCACCTGCCCGGAAACCGTTGATTCGCCTTCCGTTCCAATTCGGTTAAATCTCCGGATTGCGATCTCATTTCAATAACGGTAGGAATGAATCCGGCGCCCGCTCAGCGCCGACATAAATGCCCACAACCGAGCAAGGAGTTAAACGCATGGATCTCGCCTTCCTGTCCGAATTCTTCTCCGCCTTCTCCGACCTCGCCGGCGCCCTGGACTTCTTCTCGGGTTCCGCCGACGCATTGGGCGGTGGCGGAGACGCCGCAACGGCGGCCGCAGCCACGCTTGGCTAGCATTTCCGCTGGCACAAGACTTGAACACCCGCGACGGGGTTCGTGCGCTCGAGCGCATGAGCCCCGTCGCGGTGCTGTCGGCAGGATAACCGTCATTCGATCACGTACCTATCACGATGAAAAATTCGTAACGTGAACATGTTCATTATCCGCGTCACCAGCATTTTCCCCGGAATTGGTCGCTCGACCAATTGAGCCGACATTCGCAAGATCAACTTTTCCGTTTCACCGTTGGTTTATTCGCAAAATAATCGCGTGCGCTGCGCAGTTTCGATGTTTCGCAGCACGCGCCAATCTCAGTGCACATGCGTACACTCAAATCCTGTGACCGGCCCGCAGATCAGACGCCGCTCCGAGGTGCGGGCACTCGCCCGGCTGGCTCTCGACGAAATCGGGGCCGCCGCCGGCGGCATCGGCAGCATCCACCGCGCCGTCTCGGACCGCGTCTTCGCCGGGGTACGCCTCGGCGTCGGCGCCCGTGCGCGGCCCGCCGAAGCGCTTCACGACGAGATCTCCGACGCCGTGTACGCACTCGTCGCCGGTACCGCCCGGCTCGGGGGTTCCCTCGCAGGGCAGTTCCTCGACTTCCCGTCGGCGGAGAACGTCCCGCCGTCCCAGACCCGCAGCGGAGCCCGGGCCATCGCCGCCATCCAGGGACTGATCGGCGACGTACTGGAATCGGAGGGGTCCGTGCTCGCCGAACCCCTGTCGATACGGGTGGGCGGAGTCGCGCTCACCGCGGACGAGTCCACGCTCGCCGATGCCTTCCCCCACGCCCGCAGTCGTATCGTCGTCTTCCTGCACGGACTCGTCGAGACCGAGGACGCGTGGTCGCTGGGCGGCCGCCCGACCTACGGTGAGCGACTCGAGACCGACCTGGGATACACGGCGCTGCACATCCGCTACAACTCCGGCAGGCACATCTCCGACAACGGCAGGAGCCTGTCCGAACTTCTGGATACGGTCACCGAGCACTGGCCGGTGGACGTCGAGTCGATCGCACTCGTCGGGCATTCCATGGGCGGCCTCGTCGCCCGCAGCGCCTGCCGGATCGCCTTCCTCGACGACCGCCCGTGGGTGCGGCGGGTACGGCAGGTCGTGAGCCTCGGCTCACCTCACCTGGGCGCCCCGTTGGAGCAGGCCGTCCACTATGCGAGCGCCGGCCTGGCCGCACTGCCCGAGACGCGCGCGATCTCCGGACTCCTGCGCCGGAGGAGCGCCGGCATCCGGGATCTGAATCAGGGCTCCCTCGTCGACGAGGACTGGCGAGGTCGCGACCCGGACGCCCTCCGTGCCGCGGCCGTCAGCGAGGTCCCCCTCCTCGACGGCGTGACGTACTTCTTCGTCTCCGCGACGATCACGCGAAGCCCGAGACATCCGCTCGGCCGTCTGCTCGGCGACGGCATGGTGCTCGTGCCGTCCGCGTCCGGGCGGAATCGGACGCGGATGGTCGGCTTCCGCGACGAGGACGGCATGCACCTGTCGCCGGCGAACCATTTCACGATGCTCAACCACGAGTCGGTGTACGAGAAGCTGCTCGAGTGGCTGGGCGCCCCGGAGTCCGGCTGAGCCTGCTCAGCCCATGGTCGTGTGCCACACGACGGCGGCGGCGAGCGCGCCCGCACCGTTCAACGACCAGTGCAGCGCGATGGGCGCGATCAGACTGCCGCTGCGGCGTCGGAGCCACGTGAACACGACGCCCGCGGCCGCGGTGGCGACCACCGCCGCGAGGATGCCGAGCACCTGTCCGAGAACACCACCACCGAGAAAGCTCGACAATCCCTTGTTGCCCGACGTCAGTCCCATCGAGGACGCGATGTGCCAGAGACCGAACATCAGCGATCCTGCCGCGAAGACGCCGCGCGCGCCGTACACCCGGTCGAGGGTGCCGTGCAGCACGCCGCGGAACGCCAGTTCCTCGGGGATGACGGTCTGCAGCGGGATGACGATCATCGACGCGATCAGCGCACCGGAGATGGTGGCGTACCGGTCGGCCATGAAGAAGGGGCGGGTGATCGGCAGGGCGGCACCGATCGCGACGACGCCGATCACGAGGCCCATCGCCGCGAGGGCGTAGAGCGACCCCTTGCGCCAGTGCCGGGGCGAGAGCCCCAGCTCGGCCCAGCCGAGGCCGCGGCGCCGGGTGAGCACGAGCAGCACGACGGCCGCGATGGGAACGGTCGCGATGCTGGCCCACGCGGTGGTGAAATGCGCGATCAGGTTCGTGGCCGCGAGGACGACCACCACGATCGCGATGTCGAGGTAGGCGTGCAGTACGGGCCGCTTGGCACGTGCACCGGACTTCTCGTCGTCGACGGCTCCGGCGTCCTGGACCGCAAGGGTCGTTCGGCCGGCCGAGCTGGTTCCGTGTTCAAGCATCCAGTCAAGTGTACGGATTTACTTGTGAGAACTCTGTGAGCCGCGCCACTGCACAGGGGAAAGCATGCCCCCGCGTCACAGGGCCACCGGGTGCCGCGTCTAGCCTGAAGACGAACTTCACACAACCCGCTGTCCAGGAGATAGAATGGCCGACTTCCTCTACGAGGACTTGCTGCCGATCGGTGAGGACCCCACCGAATATCGGCTGCTGACCACCGAGGGGGTGTCGACTGTCGAAGGACCCGGCGGCCGCACCTTCCTGTCCGTCGAGCCCGAGGCGCTGCGCCTGCTCACCGAGACCGCCCTCCACGACATCTCGCACTACCTGCGCAGCGATCACCTGAAGCAGCTCGCGAGCATCCTCGACGATCCCGAGGCGTCGGGCAACGACAAGTTCGTGGCGCTCGATCTGCTCAAGAACGCCAACATCTCCGCCGCCGGTGTCCTGCCGATGTGCCAGGACACCGGCACCGCGATCGTCATGGGCAAGCGCGGCCAGCACGTGCTCACCCCCGGCGACGACGAGAAGGCCGTGGCGCGCGGCGTCTACGACGCCTACACCCGGCTCAACCTGCGGTACTCGCAGAACGCGCCGCTCACGATGTGGGACGAGAAGAACACCGGCAGCAACCTCCCCGCCCAGATCGAGCTCTACGCCGACACGGCGACCGGCCACGAGAACACGTACAAGTTCCTGTACATGGCCAAGGGCGGCGGCAGCGCCAACAAGTCCTACCTGTTCCAGGAGACCAAGGCGATCCTCAACCCGGACGGCATGATGCGGTTCCTCGAGGAGAAGATCCGTGCCCTCGGCACCGCAGCCTGCCCGCCGTACCACCTCGCGATCGTCGTCGGCGGCACGTCCGCGGAGTTCGCGCTGAAGACGGCCAAGTACGCGTCCGCGCACTACCTCGACGAACTTCCCAACGAGGGCGCGATCACCGGTCGCGGCTTCCGCGACCTGGAACTCGAGGAGAAGGTGCTCGAGCTGACCCGCCAGATCGGCATCGGCGCACAGTTCGGCGGCAAGTACTTCTGCCACGACGTCCGCGTCATCCGGCTCCCCCGCCACGGCGCCTCGCTGCCCGTCGCTCTCGCCGTGTCCTGCTCGGCGGACCGCCAGGCCAAGGCGAAGATCACCCCGGAGGGCGTTTTCCTCGAGCAGCTGGAATTCAACCCGGGCCGGTTCCTCCCCGAGGTCACCGACGCCCAGCTCGACGCCGAGACCGACGGCATCTCCGGCACCGGCAAGGGCGCCGCCGTCAAGATCGATCTCACCAAGCCGATGCCCGAGATCCTCGCCGAGCTGTCCAAGCATCCGGTGAAGACCCGGCTGTCGCTCACCGGCCCGCTCGTCGTCGCCCGCGACATCGCCCACGCCAAGATCAAGGAACGGCTCGACGCCGGCGAGGAGATGCCGCAGTACCTCAAGGACCACCCGGTGTACTACGCCGGTCCCGCCAAGACCCCCGACGGCATGGCGTCCGGTTCCTTCGGCCCCACCACGGCCGGTCGGATGGACTCCTACGTGGATCAGTTCCAGGCCGCAGGCGGCTCCATGGTGATGCTCGCGAAGGGCAACCGGTCCAAGCAGGTCACCGACGCCTGCAAGTCCTACGGCGGCTTCTACCTGGGGTCCATCGGCGGCCCCGCGGCGCGTCTCGCGCTCGACTGCATCAAGAAGGTCGAGATCGTCGAGTACGAAGAGCTCGGCATGGAAGCGGTCTGGAAGATCGAGGTCGAGGACTTCCCCGCATTCATCGTCGTCGACGACAAGGGCGAGGACTTCTTCGCCGGTGTCTCCACCCCCACCCTCACCATCGGTAAGCGCCCCGGGCTGTAGGCGGCTCCGCCGCCCGTGAGTGGTTAACGAGTCTCTGGACTCTTTAACCGCTCACGGGCGCGAAGCGCCTACGGCGATCTCGATCACCGGATTCTTCGCCGGATCGAGTCGGCCGAGGAGGGTCGTCAGCGTGTCGCGGTCGGTGGCAACGCACCCTTCGGTGGTGGTGCCGTCCGTGACGTGCAGGAACATCGCCGAGCCGAGGCCGGGGATGCGGGCGGCGTTGTAGCCGATCGCGAGCGCGTAGTCGTAGAGCGGTCCGGCCGAGTAGAGGTTCTCGCTGTTTCCGCCGGGGCTCGAATCCTGCCGGACGTGCGTGTTGTACGTCGGCGAGAGCGGATTCGAATCCCACCAGTCACGCCGATCCGCCTGGAAGTACGGCATCGCCGTCGCCGGTGCGGGCTGCCGGCCGAACGCCTGCGACAGCGGGAAGACACCGGCAGGCGTGCGGGTGGAGAATTCGCTCGCCGCACCGATTCCCTCTGCGCCGACGTCGGCGGGGACGGGACCCGCGAACACCTGCCACGTGCCGTCCGAGCCCCGCTCCCAGGCGGTCAGTTCGGCGCGCACCGACCCCGCCGACGGGGCGTAGACGGTAACCACCTGGTCCGAGTCTCCGGAGAAGACCGCTCGTTCCGGGGCCGCGGAGGCACCGGGGGCGAACACCAGCCCGATCAGAATCACCATCAGCCCCGGCAACCACAGTCGACCCACGCGCAACGTCGTCATGGGGCGAGTGTTCCATTCCCGGGCGCGGGTCGCGAGATTTTCGCTGCGCGCTGCACTACACCCGGCAGAGGATCTCGCTGTGCAGGAGCGCGAACCAGCCGTCGTTCTCCCGCACCCACGCACGCCAGCCGGCCGCGATGCGGTCGAGGTCCGCCTCGGTGGCGAGCCCCAGCGCGAGCGCCCGGTCCGCATAGGCCGATCGCAGCGAGCGGTCGGCCCACGACCCTCCCCACCACTCGCGATCCTCGTCGGACGCGAAACACCACGTGCTCGCCGTGTTCACGACGTCGCCGAGACCGGCCTCGTGCGCCCACGACCGCAGGCGACGACCGGCGTCGGGTTCACCGCCGTTCGCCCGCGCGACGGCCTTGTAGAGCGTCAGCCAGTCGTCGAGTTCGGGTGTCGGCGGATACCACGTGAACGTGCCGTAGTCCGCATCGCGGGCGGCAACGATTCCGCCGGGTCGACACACCCGCTTCATCTCGCGCAGAGCCTGCACCGGATCGCCGACGTGCTGCAGGACCTGATGCGCGTGCACCACGTCGAAGCTGTCGTCGGGGAAGTCGAGTGCGTGGACGTCCGATACGACGGTCTCGATATTCGCGATCCCGCGCTCGGTGAACTCGTTCCGCGCCAGCGAGAGCGCCTCGTCGTTCATCTCGACGGCGGTGACGACTCCGGGCGCGACGAGTTCCGCGAGGTCGGCGGTGATGGTGCCCGGCCCACACCCGACGTCGAGCAGTGTCATGCCTGTTCGCAGGCGCGGGAGTAGGTAGCCGGCGGAGTTCTCGGCGGTGCGCCATCGATGGTTTCGCAGCACCGATTCGTCGTGGCCGTGGGTGTAGACCGTCTCGTCGCCGTCCATGCCTCGACGCTAGCAACTCCGGTCAGATGATGAGATCACTATCCCATTCCTCAGGATTCTGCGATCCACAGCTCTCGCGGGCCGTGAGTGTTACGTTGTTGCACACCAACACGGCAACCGAGGGACCGCCATGACCTTCAGCCTCGCGCTCACCCCGGCGCAGAAGGACCTCGTCGAGCGGACGCACGCTTTCGCGGAGAACGTGATCCGGCCGGTGGCCGCCGAGCACGACCGCGCACAGGAGTTCCCCTGGGACGTCCTCGAGAAGGCCGCGGACGCGGGCTTCTACAGTCCGCTGTTCTATCGCGACCTGATCGGCGACCCGACCGGCCTGTCCCTCCCCCTGTTCATGGAGGAGCTGTTCTGGGGTTGCGCCGGAATCGGGCTTGCCATCGTGATGCCCGCGCTGGCGCTGTCGTCGATCGGGCAGGCCGCGACGCCGGAGCAGATGCTGCGCTGGGCACCCGAGTGCTTCGGCGAGCCCGGCAACCTTAAACTCGCCGCACTGTGCATCTCCGAACCCGAGGGCGGCAGCGACGTCCGCAATCTGCGGACCACCGCGACGCGCGACGGCGACGACTGGGTGATCGAGGGCCACAAGATGTGGATCGGCAACGGGGGCATCGCCGACGTGCACGTCGTGAACGCCACCGTCGACCCGGAGCTGGGGCATCGGGGGCAGGCGCTGTTCGTGGTTCCCGGCGGAAGCCCGGGCATCGAACTCGTCCGCAAGCTCGACAAGCTGGGCTGCCGTGCGTCGCACACGGCGGAGCTGAAGTTCCATCGGGTGCGGGTGCCCGCCGACCATCTGCTCGGCGGCGACGACAAACTGCAGCACCGCATGCGGAAGGCCCGTGAGGTCCAGGAGGAGGTGGCCACCGGCGCGCCGCGGCGGAAGTCGGCCACCCTCGGCACGTTCGAGCAGACCCGTCCGATGGTCGCGGCTCAGGCGCTGGGGATTGCCCGCGCCGCGCTCGAATACGCCACCGAGTACGCGAACCGGAGGGAGGCGTTCGGCGGTCCGATCATCGACAACCAGGGCATCGCGTTTCCGCTGGCCGACCTCGCGACCCAGATCGACGCCGCACGGCTACTGACGTGGCGGGCGTCGTGGATGGCGGCGGCAGGCGTGGAGTTCCGTCACGGCGAGGGCTCGATGGCGAAGCTCGCGGCGTCGGAGGTCGCCGTGAAAACCACCGAGCGGGCGCTGCAGACGATGGGCGGGTGGGGGTACATCAGCGACCATCCCGTCGAGAAGTGGTACCGGGACGCCAAGCTGTACACCATCTTCGAGGGCACCAGCGAGATTCAGCGGATGGTGATCGGGCGCGCACTGGGCGCCGCAGACGGTGCCCCGCCGCTGCACTTCGATCAGCCGACCGAGGGATCCGCGTTCAACCGCCGGTTCGGCAGGGGCACGTCGGTGCGCACGAAGGCCGGCGAGTTCGCGATGTCCGTGAAGGACCGGATGCCCGAGTCCGCGCAGCGGTGGGCGATGAAGATTCTTGCCCCACCGAAGAAGTGAACGAGTGCGAAATCAGGTCCAGAGGGCGGCCACCAGCACGGTGACGATGCCCAGCCCACCGACGACGTGGACGAGGTTCGGGCGTTCCCGCCCTCGCTTCTGCTTGCCCCGGACGATCTCGGCGAGCGCGACCACCACGAGGGAGAGCAGAAGCTTCACGCCGATCTTGACGTGGTTGTAGTCCTTCTCCAGTGCGGCCTCTCCCAGCCCGACCAGGATCAGTCCCGTCACGAACTGGAGCCGCGCACCCCACACCATCACCTCGGAGATCCGCGGCGCCGCGAGCACCGCGAAATAGCCGCCGACGAGGGCGGCCATGCCGAGCAGGTGGCAGACGAACACGAGGTTGTAGACGACGGTCATCTCCGCAGCCTAGCGACCGGCCCGGTCAGCGCGAGACGATTCCGGCCTCGATCGCCGCCTCCCGGTACGACGCGGCGAGGGTGGCGACCGTTTCGTGGGCGTTGAGCCCGCTGGGATTGGGCACCAGCCACAACTCCGCACCCTCGAGGGTGCGGGGCTGTTTGCCCTTCTTCGCTGCACGCTCACCGAATGCCGTGCGATAGGCGGTGATTCCGGCTACGGCGACCACCCGGGGAGCGGTGTCGCGGACGACGGAGCGCAGCCGCTCTGCGCCGACGGCCAGTTCCGCACCGGTCAGCTCGTCGGCCTTGGCCGTGGCGCGTGGCGCCAGGTTGGTGATACCGACGCCCCGCTCGATCAGGTGATCGCGATCCGCGTCCGACATGCCCGCAGTCGGGTCGATCGGTCGCTCGATGATCCCGGCGCCCAGCAGCGCCGGGTAGAAGCGGTTGCCCGGACGCGCGAAATGCGCCCCGGTCGCGGCGGTCCACAGTCCCGGGTTGATGCCGACGAACAGCAGTCGGCAGCCCGGTCCGATGAGGTCCGGCACCTCGGCGTCCCGGAACGACTCCAACTCCGCGCGGGTGAAGCTCACAGCCGGCCCGCCTCCGCACTCACAGTCGGCCCGCCTCCGCACTCACAGTCGGCCCGCCTCCGTATTCACAGTCGGCCCGCCTCCGTCAGCCCGGCGACGGTGTCGGCCAGGGTCTCCGCCGAATCGCGGTACTTCACCCCGAGTTCGGTTTCGCTCGGCCGGTCGTCCGTGTCGGGCATCCGCGTGTAGTACTCCATCGCGGCCTCCGAGATCGGGGTGTCGAAGGGGACGAACCGGTCGATCGCGTCGACCAGTCTGCCCACCAGGCGCAACGCGGAGTCCGGCACCGGGTATACGCCCATCCGTCTGCCGGTGATCGTGGCCAGCATGTCGGCGATCCCGGCGATCGGGATCCGGGGACCTCCGAGCATGAACCGGCGGGCGCCGCTCCCCGACTGGAGGAGGGCGGCGTGCGCCGTGGCCACCTCACGCACGTCGACCATCGTCCATGCGGCGCTTCGCCCGGGCAGACCCCGCAGGTGGACGGCGGCCTCGACTGCCTGGGCGGCCTCGCCGAACTGGTTTCCCGCGGGCGGGCCGACGATCATGCCGGGGTAGGTGATCGCGATGGGTGCGCCGCCGGCCTGCAGGTCGCGCGCGTACTGCTCCACGCGCGCCTTGCTGCGGCCGTAGGCGTCGGAAGGTCCGCACACCGGGAGGCCGGGGGTGAGCAGCCGGGCCCCCGGCTGGAACAGGGCGGCGATGCTCGAGACGTAGACGATCGGATCGAGGCCGAGCTCGACCGCGGTTCCCAGCACGTTCTGCGCGCCGGCCAGGTTGGTCGCCAGCATCTCCTCCGCGCGCCGCGGGTCGACCGCGACCACGGCCGCGGCGTGGATGACGGCGTCGCAGCCGTCCAGCGCTCGGCGCACGGAGGCGGCGTCCGTGATGTCACCGACCACGTGATCGGACGTGTCGAGCCCGAGCGCCGCCGCACTGGTCACGAGGCGAGCAGGATCCCGCACGAGGAAGCGCACCCGGTGACCGGCGTCCACCGCCGCCTTCGCGCTCCACGCTCCGACGAAACCTGTTCCCCCCGTGACCAATACCAGCACGGGGTATTACACCGTCCTGGCGAGACGGTTGGCGAGCATGGTGGTGAACCGGGCCGGATCGTCGAGTTCGCCGCCCTCGGCCAGGAGCGCCATCCCGTAGAGGAGTTCCGCGGTCTCCCCCAGCGCCGGGTCCTCGTTGCGTTCGCCGTGCGCTTCGCGCAGCCCGGTGACGAGGGGGTGAGTGGGGTTCAGTTCGAGGATGCGCTTCGTGGTGGGGACGGGCTGCCCGGATGCCCGGTACATCCGTTCGAGTGCCGGAGACATGCTGAACGCGTCGCCGACGATGCAGGCCGGTGACGTGGTCAGCCGCGTCGACAGCCGCACCTCCTTGACCTGCTCGGTGAGCGCGTCGGCCATCCAGGAGAGCAGGCCGGCGAAGTCCTTCTCTTGCTCCTCCCGCTCCGACTCGTGCGCCTTCTTGTCTTCCTCGGTGTCGAGATCGACCTCACCCTTGGCGATCGACTGGAACGACTTGCCGTCGAATTCCGGAACGGCGCCGACCCACATCTCGTCCACGGGATCGGTAAGCAGCAGCACCTCGAAGCCCTTCGCACGGAAGGCCTCCATGTGCGGGGAGCTCTCGAGCAGCTGCCGGGATTCGCCGGTCGCGTAGAAGATCTGCTCCTGACCGTCCTTCATCCGCGCCACGTAGTCTTCGAGCGAGGTCAGCTCCTCCTCGCTGTGGGTGGACGCGAACGACGAGATACCGAGCAGCGCATCCCGATTGTCGCTGTCCGACATCAGGCCTTCCTTGACCGCGCGGCCGAACTCCGCCCAGAACGTCCGGTAGTCGTCGGGCCGCTCGGCCTTCAGGTCCTTGATCGTGGTGAGGACCTTCTTGGTGAGCCTGCGGCGGATGGCGCGGATCTGCCGGTCCTGCTGCAGGATTTCACGGGAGACGTTGAGGGAGAGATCCTGAGCGTCGACCACACCCTTGACGAAGCGCAGGTACTCCGGCATCAGCTGGTCGCAGTCGTCCATGATGAAGACGCGCTTGACGTACAGCTGCACACCCGTCTTCCCGTCCCGCATGAACAGGTCGAACGGCGCGTGGGACGGAATGAACAGCAGCGCCTGGAACTCGAACGTGCCCTCGGCCTTCATCGGGATGACCTCGAGCGGTTCGTCCCAGGCATGGGCGATGTGCTTGTAGAACTCCTTGTACTCGTCCTCGGAGACGTCGTCCTTCGAGCGGGCCCACAGCGCCTTCATCGAGTTGATCGTCTCGGACGTCGTGGTGACCTCGTCCTCGCCGTCGCCCTCCGCGGGGACCGTGCGCTCGACGTCCATCCGGATCGGCCACGC
Source organism: Rhodococcus sp. NPDC057014 (assembly GCF_042673295.1). Classification (NCBI taxonomy): domain Bacteria; kingdom Bacillati; phylum Actinomycetota; class Actinomycetes; order Mycobacteriales; family Nocardiaceae; genus Rhodococcus; species Rhodococcus sp. NPDC057014. The sequence goes on along the minus strand of NZ_JBHUSF010000033.1, from coordinate 6,052 downwards.
GATGAAGTCGGAGTACCGCTTGACGAGTTCCTTGATCTTCCGTTCCGACGTGTAGTCGTGCAGGTGATCCTCGGTGTCCTCCGGCTTGAGGTGCAGGGTGACGGAGCTGCCCTGCGGGGCGTCGTCGACGGCCTCGATCGTGTACGTGGCCTCGCCGCTCGACTCCCAGCGCGTGGCCTCGCTCTCGCCGGCCTTACGCGTCAGGAGGGTCACCTTGTCTGCGACCATGAACGTCGAGTAGAAACCGATGCCGAACTGCCCGATCAGTTCCTCGGAGGCGGCGGCGTCCTTCGCTTCCCGCAACTTGCGGCGCAGGTCCGCGGTGCCGGATTTGGCCAGCGTGCCGATGAGGTCGACGACCTCCTCGTGAGACATGCCGATGCCGTTGTCGCGGACCGTGAGCGTGCGCTTGTCCGCGTCCACCTCGATCTCGATGTGCAGATCCGACGTGTCGACGTCGAGGTCCTTGTTGCGGAACGCTTCGAGCCGCAACTTGTCCAGCGCGTCCGAGGCGTTGGAGATGAGCTCCCGCAGGAACGAGTCCTTGTTGGAGTACACCGAGTGGATCATGAGGTCCAGGAGCTGGCGGGTCTCCGCCTGGAACTCCAGTTGTTCGATTTTCGTGCTCACTTCGATTCCCTTCGACAGCAGAACCCTCGACACCAGATTCGTCGGAATGATATCCCGCGGCAAAATTCCGGATTCATCGCGGCGAGCTACCGCCGGTGGCCCGTCAGCCGGCGGCGTCCTCCTTCAGAGTGTGCGCGACCAGCGCGTTGGCATGACCGTGGCCGAGTCCGTGCTCCGACTTCAGCCAGCTCACCAACTCCATGTGCTTGGTCAGCTCGGACGAGCGGATGAGCGTCTGCCACTCACTGATCGGCCGGCCGTACTTCTCCTCGATCGACGGGAAATACGACGCGGGACCCTTCACCGGTTCAGCCATGCGCGACACGCTACCGGCACCCGCCGACACATCCTGTCCGACAAGCATCTTCAGGAAGCGACACTCAGACGGAATGTGCCCATTCGGCGAGCTGCCGCGACACCTCCCGGTAGCCACGCTTCCCGCTCGAAACGGCGATGACCGATTTCGACGCAGAAGCCGCCTCGCAGTTGGCCCGGTATCCGTAGTCTGACCGTATGTACCCGTCACGCGCGAAGAGAATTCCGGCAGGGTGACAAAGTGGCGGAGCTGATTCTGGGACCGCTGCTCAGACATGTCGGCACGGGCGATGCGACGGTGTGGGTCGAGACGTCGGAGGCGTGCACCGTCCGGGTCCTCGGCCACGAGGAACGCACGTGGAACGTGTCGGGTCACCATTACGCGCTCGTCGTCGTGGACGATCTGGAACCGGGATCGACCACTCCGTACGACGTGACCCTCGACGGCCGTCCGGTGTGGCCGCTTCCGAATGCCGTCCCGTCGGTGATCCGCACGCTCCGCGAGGACGACGACACCCTCGTCCTGACGTTCGGATCGTGCCGGTTCGCCACGATGTCCACGACGGAGGACAACCGGCACCTCGGCGCCGACGCCCTCGACGCGTACGCGGTGCGGATGGCCGGACAGTCCCCGGACCGGTGGCCCGACGCCCTGCTGCTGCTCGGGGACCAGGTGTATGCCGACGAACTCTCCCCCGAGACCGAGGCGCGGGTCGCCGAGATCCACGACGTGAAGGAGCCACCCGGCCCGCAGGTGCGCAACTTCGAGGAATACACCTGGCTGTACGCCGAATCGTGGTCTGACCCTCAGGTGCGCTGGCTGATGTCCACGGTGCCCACGTCGATGATCTTCGACGATCACGACGTGCGCGACGACTGGAACACGTCCGAGTCCTGGCGCGACGACGTCGAGGCGACGTCGTGGTGGGAGGAGCGCATCGTGGGCGCGTTGTCGTCGTACTGGGTCTATCAGCACCTGGGGAACCTGTCACCGAGCCTCCTCGCCGAAAACGATCTGTACCAACGTGTTCGGAAGCACGGCGGCGACGTCGAACCGATGCTCCGGGAGTTCGCGTCGGCCGCCGACGAGGAGGCGGACGGCGCGAAGGGCACGCAATGGTCGTATCGACGCGACCTCGGGGTCGCACGGCTGCTCGTCATCGACTCGCGGTGTGGGCGCATCCTCGCCGACGGCCGCCGCGAGATGGTGTCCGACCCGGAGTTCTCCTGGATCGAACGTCAGACCGAGGGCGACTACGACCACCTGCTCGTCGGGACGTCGCTTCCGTGGTTGCTGCCCCGTGCCCTCCACGACCTGGAGTCCTGGAACGAACGCCTCGCCGCCGGATCACGCGGCCCCCGGGTGGCGGCCTGGGCCGAGAAGATCCGGCGCGGGGCGGACCTGGAGCACTGGGCGGCGTTTCGTGACTCGTTCGACCGGCTCGCCCGGCTCCTCGCCGACGTCGGCAAGGGCCACCGGGCCGGGCCGCGTGGCCGCGCGCCGTCCACCATCTCGGTGCTGTCCGGCGACGTCCACCACGCCTACGCCGCGCAGGCGCACTACCCCGAACCGCTGCAGTCACTGGTCTATCAGCTGACGTGCTCACCCCTCCACAACTACGTCCCGGCGGCCATGAACGTGACGTTCCGGATCTCGTGGCGGCGCGCCACCGAGCGGACCGTGCGTTTCATCCTGGGCCGGGTGTCGCGGGTGCCACCGGTTCCCCTCGACTGGTCCAAGGTCGCCGGACCGTTCTTCGGTGATCAGGTGGCGACCCTCCACCTGAAGGGACGGTCGGCCCGCCTCGTGATGGAACAGGCCCGCAACGACAGCGACGGCACACCCCGCTTCAAGACCATGACGGACCTCGAACTGGCGACGGGAAAAGACTACTGACGCTGCTCGGCCGCCGCCTTCAACTGTGCGAGCCCCTTCTCGAAATCCTTACCCACCATCTTGTCCATCGGGAAGACGACTCCCACGATCCTGAAGAAGCGGTTGTTCTTGCCGGTCATCTGCCACCGGACGGTCGTGCCCGCGCCGTTCGGTTCGAGGAGGAACGTCGTGACGTTCTCCGCCTTGAACGGTTTGAGGAAGGTCAGGTCGAGCACGACCTTCGAGCCGGGGACCGACTCGGTGATCACCATTTGTCCCGAACCCGCCTTGCGGTTGCCCTCCCAGGCGTAGGAGGCGCCCACTCCCGAATCCGGGCCGGAGTACGTGCGCTTCAAGTCGGGATCGACGTCCTCCCACGGCGACCACGCCTGCCACTTCCGGAAGTCGTCGAGGAGGGGCTGAACGACGTCGGGGCTCGCATCGATGACGGTGGAACGTTCGACGAGGAACTCGGCCGAAGCCATGCGGTCTCCATTCGGTGTCGGGTGTGGCGGACCGAGGTCGCGACCACCTCTCACGTGGAAGATAACGCCTCGCCACCGGTCGCGCGCGCGGTATCGTCGGGAGCGACCCGTACGACATGGTGGGGGTAGCAGTGACGACCGAGACGGATCTGATCCGCAATATCGCCCTGGTGGGGCATCAGGGCAACGGGAAGACGACTCTCGCGGAGGCGATGCTCTTCCGCGCCGGTGTCGTCACGCGGCCCGGGCGTGTCGAGAGCGGCAACACCGTGCTCGACACCCAGCCGGAGGAACACGACCGCACCCAGTCGCTGACGCTCGGCCTCGCCTCGTTCTCCTGGAACGACTACCGGATCAACCTTCTCGACCCGCCGGGCTACGCCGATTTCGCCGGCGACGCGATGACGGCGCTCCGGGTCGCCGACGTCGCCGTGTTCGTGATCGACGGGGTCAGCGGTCTGCAGGTGAACGACGAACTGCTGTGGCAGGCGGCCACCGAGCGAGCCATCCCGCGCATCCTGTTCGTGAACAAGATGGACAAGGAGCGGGCGTCGTTCGACGTGGTCCTGGCCGGGATCCGCGACCATTTCGGGTCCGGCGTCGAACCGGTCGACCTGCCCGTCGGCGAGGCGTCCGCGTTCACGGGGGTCGCCGACCTCCTCACCGAGCACGTCATCCTCTACGACAGCGGGTCCGCGAACACGAGCGACGAACTGCCCGCCGACATCGCCGACCGCGAACACGAACAGCACGAGCATCTCGTGGAGGACGTGGTCGAGATCGAGGACGACCTGCTCTCGAAGTACCTCGACGGCGAGGACATCTCCGTTCCCGAACTCGAGCACGCGCTCCGCGCGGGTTTCGCCGCGGGTTCGCTGTGGCCGGTGCTGTGCGGGTCGGCCGTCGATGCGATCGCCGTCGACCGGTTGCTCGACTTCGTGTGCCGGATCGCGCCGGCACCGTCGGAGGTCCCGGGCATCGAAGTCCGCGGTGACAGCGACCGGGTCGCCGAGGTGCGGTGCGATCCGTCCGGCGACCCGCTCGCGTACGTCTTCAAGACGCAGACCGACGAATACGTCGGGCAGGTGGCGTTGCTGAAGATCCTCTCCGGCTACGTGCACGCGGACGATGTTCTCGTCAACCAGCGCACCGGCGCGAAGGAGCGCCTGCACAACCTTCTGCGCGTCCTCGGCAGCAAGCACACCCCGATCGACAGCGCGGAGGCCGGCGACATCGTCGGCGCCATCAAACTCACCGACGTCTCGACGGGCGACACCCTCGCGCCGATCGGCTCACCGCTCACCGTGCCCCCGATCGTGCACCGCCGACCCGTCTACGGGATCGCGGTGGCCGCCGAGAGCGCCGGCGACGAGGACAAACTCGCGACTGCCCTGGCCGAACTCGTCAGCGACGACCCGACGTTGGAGGTCACGCGCGACAGCGAAACCCACCAGACGGTGGTCCGGGGTGCCGGCGACGTGCACGTGCAGGTGGCGCTGACCCGGTTGAAGCGGCGGTACGGCATCACCCTCTTGACCGAACCGGTGAAGATCGCGTACCGCGAGACGTTGCTCGGCACCGTGGAGACGGAGGGCCGGCACAAGAAGCAGAGCGGCGGCCACGGCCAGTTCGGGGTGGCGACGGTCCGCTTCGAGCCGCTCCCCCGCGACGAGGGCTACGTGTTCGTCGACGAGACCCGCGGCGGAGTGATACCCAAGTCCCTCATTCCCGCGGTCGGCAAGGGGATCGCCGAATCGATGGGACGCGGAGGCAGGCACGGGTTTCCGCTCGTCGACCTGCGTGCCACCGTCCTCGACGGCAAGCATCACTCCGTCGACTCCGACGATTTCAGCTTCCGGATGGCGGGGGCGCTCGCCCTCCGTGCGGCCATCGACAAGGTGGGCACTCTCGTCCTCGAACCCGTCGACCACGTCGAGGTCACCGTGCCCTCGACGCTGCAGGGTGACGTGATGGCGGATCTCGGCCGGCGACGCGGCCAGATCGAGGGCACCGAACCGGCAGGGGACGGCGAGGTCACCGTCATCGCGTCGGTGCCGACGAGCGAGGTCACCGACTATCCGGTCGCCCTGCGCTCGATGACGCACGGGCGTGGCCGTCTCGCACTGAGTTTCAAGTGCTACCAGGAGCGGCCCGAACCGCGCTGACAGTGCCCTTCCAGCGTGCACGCAGCGTTCTCCCAGCTTCCCGCGGTGTAGTGGTGTCTCACTCACAGAGGAAGGGCATCGATCATGCGTTCACAATTGGTTCGCGGCATCGGTGGAGCGGCGATGGCAGTAGGTCTCGCATGTTCCGTCGTCGCGTGTAGTTCGGGCGAGTCTTCGTCCGGCACTTCGTCGACCGGCACTGCCGGCAGCGCCGTGCAGGGCGGCTCCACCGGCAGCGCCGTGCAGGGCGGCTCCACCGGCAGCGCCGTGCAGGGCGGCTCCGCCCCCGCGGCGATGAGCGACGAACTCCAGGCCTGCCTCGAGGAGAACGGCGTGCCCGCACCGCCCGACCAGGCCGGCGGCGGGGCACCGGGCGGGGTGGCGCCGCCCAGCGGCGAGATGGCATCGCCGGAAGGCGGCGACGGTTCGGCCCCACCCCAGGGCGGCGCGCCGGACGCGTCGAGCGCTCCTCCCGGGGTCGACAGCGCGACGTGGGCGGCGGCGCAGGAAGCGTGTTCTTCACTGGCGACGGGCACGACCGGTTCGTGAGCCGCCGCTAGCTCTCGCGACCGGCCCGCAGC
>NZ_JBHUSF010000032.1:0-44878 GCF_042673295.1 Rhodococcus sp. NPDC057014 | reverse complement strand
GCACGCCGTCATCGGCGGATACCCGGGGGTGCCGTACGCGACCGTGATCAACCGGCACGTGTTCGAGTCGATCGCGCTCAACGCGCGCATCGCCCAGCACGTGCGCGTGCTCTACGGGCGCGATCAGCACCACATCACCGAGGCCGAGTTCAAGGCCGTCGCCCGTGCACTGCGTGAGGCCGTCGAACCCGATCCCCGCGTCACGGGCGTGCCGTCCACCAAGGGCAGCCTGTGAACCGGACGCATTCGTGAGCGTCGTCCTCGTCTACGTCCTGTTCATCGCCGCGGGTATCGCGGCGGGCGGCGCGTACTCCATGTGGAAGTTCAACAAACTGGCCTCGGGCGTGCTGCTGGCACTGGCGGTGCTGGCAGCCGTGGCGGGCGTTCTCAGGTTGATGTAGTGCCGGTCGCAGTGGGGGAGCGCCGCGGCCTGCTCCGCACCCGCGGTCTGCCCACCGCGATGCTGATGGGCGCCGCGGCGTTCGGCGGCTGGGCGGTGCTCCTGCCCGTCGTTCCGCTGATCGTCTCGCTGTCCGGCGGCTCGGACACGCTCGCCGGCAGCGTGACGGCCGTGTTCATGGCCGCGACCGTCGCCACCCAACTCGGCGTGCCCCGGCTCCTGCGCCGGTGGGGGCACCGCTGGGTGCTCGCCGCCGGCTGCATGCTGCTGGGGCCGCCGTCGCTTCTCCTCCTGCTCTCCACCGAGGCGATTCCGGTGCTGGCGGTATCGGCGGTCCGCGGGTCGGGCTTCGGCATGCTCACCGTCGCGAGCAGTGCGCTGGTCGCGGAACTCGTTCCGCGGCAGATGCTCGGCCGCGCAACGGGTGCGCAGGGAATCGCGGTGGCCGCCGCGCAGATGGTCGGGCTGCCGGCGGGGCTCGCGATCATGGCGCACTGGTCCGCGACCCCCGTCTTCGTGATCGGCGCTCTCATTCCCGCGCTCGCGGTCGTCGCGGTCACGCGACTCCCCGCGATCCGCGCCCCCGCGGACCGCGCGTCGCACGATCGCATCCCGCTCGCCGCCGTGCTGACCCCGTGGCTGTCGATCGCGATCGTGGCGGCCGCGTTCGGCGGTCTGTCCAGCCTGCTGCCGATCGCGATCTCGGAGCGGGCGTCGCTCGCCGGGGTGATCCTCGCCGTGTCGAGCGGGGCGACGCTGATCGGGCGGTACGCCGCGGGATCGTTCTCCGACCGGCTCGGGGTGGGTCGTGCCCTGATTCCCGCCCTGACGTTCGTGTGCCTCGGTCTGGTCCTGTTCGCCGTCGCCGCGGCGACAGCGGCGCCCGTGCCTGTCCTGGTGTGCGCGGCGCTGGCATTCGGATTCGGGTTCGGCGCGGTGCAGAACGAGTCGCTCGTCATGATCTTCACCGCCGCGGGACCGGCCCGATTCGGCTCGGCGAGCGCCGGATGGAACATCGGGTTCGACGCCGGCACGGGGTTCGGTTCCCTCGCGCTCGGCGCCGTCGCGTCGGTGGCCGGGTATTCCTGGGTGTTCGGGGTCGCGGCGACGGCGGTCGCGGTGGTCCCGGCCGCCGGAACGGTCGTCGGCCGCGCCCTCCGGCGTCGTTCGGCCGCCGGATAAGGTTGTGTCATGACCGTCTCCACGATTGCCGTCCTCGACTACGGCTCCGGCAACCTGCATTCGGCCACCCGCGCTCTGGCCCGGACCGGCGCGCGCGTCGAGGTCACGTCCGATCACAAGGTCGCACTCGCGGCCGACGGTCTCGTCGTCCCCGGCGTCGGCGCCTTCGCGGCGTGTATGGAGGGGCTCCGCGCGGTGCGGGGGGAGCGGATCATCGGTCAGCGTCTGGCCGGCGGGCGGCCGGTCCTCGGGATCTGCGTCGGCATGCAGATCCTCTTCGAACGCGGCGTCGAGTTCGGCGTCGAGGCGGAAGGCTGCGGCGAATGGCCCGGCACCGTCGAACGGCTCCAGGCCGACGTGCTGCCGCACATGGGGTGGAACACCGTCGAGGCACCGGCCGACAGCACGCTGTTCGCCGGTATCGATCCCGACACCCGGTTCTACTTCGTCCACTCGTACGCTGCCCAGACCTGGGAACTGCCGACGCCGGAGCGGCTCGCGCCGCCCGCCCTGACCTGGGCCGATCACGGCGGCAAGTTCCTCGCCGCCGTCGAGAACGGCGCGCTGTCCGCCACCCAGTTCCACCCCGAGAAGTCCGGCGACGCGGGCGCGGAACTGCTCCGCAACTGGGTTCGCAGTCTGTGACCGAACCCGGGGACGGCCGCGGCGACCTGTCGATCGGCAGGCTCGCCGTGTACGCGATGGGTGCCGCCACCGTGGTCCTGGTCCTCGCGACCGCGATCATTCTGGTGCTGAAACCGGGCCCCGTCCTCGGGCTGATCGTCGGGTTGCTCGGCGTCGCCGGTGCGATCGCCGCCATGGGTTACGTGTCGAAACGCATGACCCGCAACGCCTACGGCCGCGACCCCGAGGACCCGAAGCCGGGTTCCGACCGCTGAGCGACTAGGGTTGTCGCACGTGAGCCTGGTCCTTTTGCCTGCTGTAGATGTCGTCAACGGTGAAGCTGTTCGCCTCGTCCAGGGGGAGGCAGGAAGCGAGACCGGATACGGCTCGCCTCGTGATGCCGCCCTCGCATGGCAGAACGACGGTGCCGAGTGGGTCCACATCGTCGACCTCGACGCCGCCTTCGGTCGCGGCTCGAACCGCGAACTCCTCGCGGACGTGGTGGGGGAACTCGACGTCCAGGTGGAACTGTCCGGCGGAATCCGCGACGACGCGTCGCTCGAGGCCGCACTGGCCACCGGCTGCGGTCGCGTCAACCTCGGCACCGCCGCCATCGAGAACCCCGAGTGGTGTGCGCGCGCCATCGCCAAGTACGGCGAGAAGATCGCCGTCGGTCTCGACGTGCGCCTCGTCGACGGCGAATACCAGCTTCGCGGCCGCGGCTGGGTCACCGAGGGCGGGAACCTGTGGGAGACCCTCGCCCGGCTCGACAAGGACGGTTGCTCCCGCTACGTCGTCACCGACGTGAGCAAGGACGGCACCCTGACCGGCCCCAATCTCGAACTCCTCGCGCAGGTCTGCGCGGCCACCGACGCGCCCGTCGTCGCGTCGGGTGGTGTGTCCACCATCGACGACCTCCGGGCGATCGCCGGACTCGTTGACCAGGGCGTCGAGGGATCCATCGTCGGCAAGGCGCTGTACGCGGGGCGGTTCACCCTCCCCGAGGCGCTCGCCGCGGTCTCGGGCTGAGTTCGCGCCATGGTCCTGTCCCGCGATCCCCGGGAACTCCTCGCCGTCGCCAGTGAGCTGCTCGACGGAGTGCACGACCGGTTCGTCTCCGGGGTGGGTGCGCCCAGCGCCGTCCACAAGGGCCCCGACGATTTCGCGACCGCCGTCGACCTCGAGCTCGAGAAGCGGTTGACAGGCGAACTGCGTGACCGGACCGGCATCGACGTCCACGGCGAGGAGTTCGGCGGACCCGACCTCGACAGCGGACCCGTCTGGGTGCTCGACCCCATCGACGGCACCTTCAACTATTCGGCGGGTCTGCCCACCGCGGGCACGCTGCTCGCGCTCCTCGACGACGGGGTTCCCGTTCTCGGCCTCACGTGGCTGCCGCTCGTCGGGCGGCGCTACGCGGCCGTCGCGGACGGCCCGCTGCTCGAGGGCGGTCAGCCGCTGCCGAGGCTCGGCCGCACGTCGCTGGCGTCGTCGATCGTGGGCTTGGGGGCGCTGAACATCGACAGTCGCGGGCGTATCCCCGGCGCGTACCGGTTGCAGGTCCTCGCGCAGCTCAGCCGGGTGTCCTCGCGGATCCGGATCCACGGATCCACCGGCGTCGACCTCGCGTTCACCGCGGCCGGAATACTCGGTGGTGCGGTGGTGTTCGGCCACAATGCGTGGGACAACGCGGCCGGTGTGGCGCTGGTGCGCGCCGCGGGCGGTGTGGTGACCGATCTGGGCGGCAAGCCCTGGACGGTGACGTCCGATTCGGTGCTTGCCGGAGCGCCCGGGGTGCACGGCGAAATTCTCGATATCCTCGGATCACTGGGTGATCCCCGTTCCGAGCCTTCAGGAGGGCGTACGCAATGACTCTGGCGGTTCGAGTGATCCCGTGTCTGGACGTCGATGCCGGACGCGTCGTCAAGGGCGTCAACTTCGAGAACCTGCGGGACGCGGGCGACCCCGTCGAACTGGCGGCCGCGTACGACGCCCAGGGCGCCGACGAGCTCACGTTCCTCGACGTCACCGCGTCGACCGCGGACCGGGGCACCATGCTCGACGTGGTCAGCCGGACGGCGGAACAGGTGTTCATCCCGCTCACGGTCGGCGGCGGTGTCCGCACCGTCGAGGACGTCGACCGGTTGCTGCGTGCCGGCGCCGACAAGGTGAGCGTCAACACCGCCGCGATCGCGCGGCCCGAGTTGCTCCGCGAACTGAGCGAACGCTTCGGCTCCCAGTGCATCGTGCTGTCGGTGGACGCGCGCACCGTGCCGCAGGGCCAACCGGACACTCCGTCGGGGTGGGAGGTCACGACCCACGGCGGCAAGCGCGGCACCGGCATCGACGCGGTCGAGTGGGCGGTCCGCGGCGCCGAACTGGGCGTCGGGGAGATCCTGCTCAACTCGATGGACGCGGACGGCACGAAGGCCGGTTTCGACCTGCCGATGATCCGCGCGGTCCGCGCTGCCGTGCACGTGCCGGTGATCGCCAGCGGGGGAGCGGGCGCCGTCGAGCACTTCGCGCCCGCCGTCGGGGCCGGCGCGGACGCCGTCCTCGCCGCCAGCGTCTTCCACTTCGGCGACATGACGATCGGCGACGTCAAGAAGTCCATGCGTGCAGAAGGGATCACCGTCCGATGAGTCTCGACCCGGCCATCGCGTCACGGCTCAAGCGCAACGAGGCGGGACTGTTCAGTGCCGTCGCGCAGGAGCGGTCGACGGGCGACGTCCTGATGGTGGCGTGGATGGACGACGAGGCCCTCGCGCGCACCCTCGAGACCCGTAAGGGCACGTACTATTCCCGCTCCCGTCAGCAGTACTGGGTGAAGGGCGAGACGTCCGGTCACACGCAGTACGTCCACGAGGCGCGGCTCGACTGCGACGGCGACACGGTGCTGCTCGTCGTCGACCAGGAGGGGGCGGCGTGCCACACGGGCACGCACACCTGCTTCGACTCGGACGTCCTGCTCGCCGCCGACTGACGCGGCGGCCCTCGGCGGGATGTTCGTTTGCCCTCGGGCAGGATGTCCGCATGCCACTTATTCAGATCAGTCAGACGCCGGGGCTCACGGCGGAGCAGAAGCGCGCCACGATCGAGGCCGTCACGAAGGCGTACACCGACGCGACGGGGAAGAATGCGGCGTCGGTGTGGGTGACGATCACCGAGGTGCCGCGCGACAGCTGGGGTGTCGGCGGGACGCCGCTGGGGTGAGCTGTCGGGACGCCGCTGGGGTGAGCTGGCGGGATGCCGCTGGGGTGAGCTGGCGGGATGCCGCTGGGGTGAGTGGTGGTCAGGCTTTGCCGGTTCCCGAGGCGATGCTCTTGTCGAGTTGGGTGAGCATGGCGCCGGACAGTTCGGACAGTTGACGGACCTGGTCGGGCGAGAGGCCGTCGAAGATCAGTGACCGGACGGATTCGACGTGCGGCGGCGCGGCTTCGACGACCTTGGCCATGCCTTCGTCGGTGAGGACGGCGTCGGAGCCGCGGCTGCCGCGGATGCTTTCGCGGCGCACCCAGCCGGCTTTTTCCATCTTTGTGACGACGTGGGACAGCCGGGACAGCGACGCGTTGGCGCGCTGGGCGAGCAGGGACAGCTGCAGGCGCCGGTTCGCTTCGCCGGACAGTGAGGCGAGGACGAAGTACTCGAAGTGGGTGAGTGCCGAGTCGCGTTGAAGCTGGGTGTCCAGTGCTGCGGGGAGCCGGGTGACCAGTGCGATGAGGGTGAGCCAGGCCTCCTGCTGCTCTGCGTCGAGCCATCGGGTGCCGGGCTGGTCCGGCTTGCCCTCGTCGTTACCACTCATCGGTGGTGTCCTCCGTCCGTACGTCGATCCACGCGTGTGCAGCGTGTCCTCCATAGTTAGCACGCCGCGGGGCCGATTCGTGCCCGGGGAATAGTTGCCGCGCCCGCATGTTGACTCCTATAATAACTTGAAGGTTCAACATTGCGGCGGGTGACGAGTTCGCTTCTTCGTCGATGCGGGACCTCGATCCGAAGGAGTCGCGATGATCAACCCCATGCCCGCCCTGTTCCTCAGCCATGGTGCGCCGCCGCTGGTGGACAGCGACCTGTGGGTGTCGCAGCTGGCGAAGTGGGCGGGCGACCTGCCGCGGCCCAAGGCCATTCTCATGGTGTCGGCGCATTGGGAATCGGCGCCGCTCACCATCGGATCCACGACCACCGGCACCCCCCTCGTCTACGACTTCGGGGGCTTTCCCGAACGGTTCTACCGGACCACGTACGAGTCGCCCGGCGCCCCCGAACTCGCGGCGCAGGTCGTGTCCCTGATGCCGGACGACGAGACCGTGTCGCACCAGCCGCATCGCGGCCTCGACCACGGCGCCTACGTGCCGTTGACGGTCATGTACCCCGACGCCGACATCCCGGTCCTCCAGATCTCGCTACCGACGCTCGACCCGCAACGACTGCTGCACCTCGGAGAGCGGCTGCGTCCCCTGCGCGAGCAAGGCGTGCTGATCGTCGGCTCCGGATTCACCACCCACGGACTGCCGTTCCTGCGCGACCCGTCACCCGACGCGAAGGCACCGGGCTGGTCCTCGGAGTTCGACGCCTGGGCGGATGAGCGGCTCGCCGCAGGCGACGTGGATTCGCTGATCGATTTCCGCGCGCTCGCGCCGGGCATGCCGTACGCACACCCGACGATCGAGCACTTCGCGCCGCTCTTCGTCACGCTCGGCGCGTCGAGCGACCCCGAGCAGATTCCCCGGCAGGTGATCGACGGTTTCTGGATGGGGCTGGCCAAGCGGTCGATTCAGGTGGCCTGACGCGTCCGGAGGAAGGCCAGTGCCTGATCTCCGTGCGTGTTGGCGCGGAACTCGCTCGAGATGACCTCGAGCACGGTGCGGTCGGTGTCGATGACGAACGTCGACCGCTTGACGGGGGCGAGTTTGCCGAGCAGTCCGCGGCGCACGCCGAACTGCTCCGCGACGGCTCCGTCGGCGTCCGACAGCAGCGGGTAGTCGAAGGACTGCGCCTGCGCGAACGTCGCCTGCTTCGCCACCGCATCGGTGCTGATTCCGGCACGCGACGCTCCCACGGCGGAGAACTCCGTTCCGAGGTCCCGGAAGTGGCAGGCCTCGGCGGTGCAGACGGGCGTCGACGCCGCCGGGTAGAAGAACAGCACCAGGGGGCCGTCCTCGAGGAGGCTCGACAGCGATCGTGCGATGCCGTCCTGATCGGGCAGGGTGAATTCCGGTGCGAGCTGACCTGGCTTCATGGGTGCCGAGGCTACCCGCGCACGCAGGTGGTCCGAGTGCGCCTGGGATGATGGTCGGCATGCACGGCGAGCCCACCACGATTCCCGCACCCGAGTCCGCCGCCGCCCCGGCCGACGGCGGGTCCGACTCGACCACCACACGTGAGCAGTTCCACGCTCTCGCCGCCGAACACCGGGTCGTTCCGGTGACGCGCAAGGTGCTGGCAGACGCGGAAACACCGCTGTCCGCCTACACCAAACTGGCGGCGAACCGGCCCGGCACCTTCCTGCTCGAGTCGGCGGAGAACGGCCGATCGTGGTCCCGATGGTCGTTCATCGGCGCGGGCAGCCCCGCCGCGCTGACCGTCGTCGACGGTGAAGCCGCCTGGTACGGCAACGTTCCCGCAGGCGCGCCGTCCGGCGGCGATCCGATCGCCGCGCTCGGCCAGACCCTCGAACTGCTGCGCAGCGAGCGGTTGCCCGACCTGCCGCCGCTGACCGGCGGCATGGTCGGCTTCCTCGGATACGACGCGGTGCGGCGCATCGAGCGCATCGGCGAGCACGCCACCGACGACCTGCAGATCCCCGAGATGGTGATGCTGCTGGCGACGGATCTCGCGGCCGTCGACCACCATGAGGGCGCCATCACCCTGATCGCCAACGCCGTCAACTGGGACGGCACGGACGAACGCGTCGACGAGGCCTACGACTCCGCGGTGGAGCGGCTGGACCGGATGACGCGCGCCCTGTCGGCCCCGGCGTCGTCGACCGTCTCCACGTTCGCGAAACCCGCCCCCGACTACCGCCGTCAGCGCACCACCGAGGGGTTCGGCGCCGACGTGCAGAAACTCGTCGGCGACATCGAGGCGGGCGAGGCCTTCCAGGTGGTGCTGTCGCAGCGCTTCGAGATCGACTGCACCGCCGACCCGATCGACGTCTACCGGATGCTGCGCGCCTCCAACCCCAGCCCGTACATGTACCTCCTCAACGTGCCGAACGGCGACGACGAGACCGCGTTCTCGATCGTCGGATCGAGCCCGGAGGCGCTGGTGACCGTATCGGAAGGTGTGGCCACCACGCACCCGATCGCGGGCACCCGGTGGCGCGGGCACACCGAGGAGGAGGACATCCTGCTCGAGAAGGACCTCCTCGCCGACGAGAAGGAGAACGCGGAGCACCTGATGCTCGTGGATCTGGGCCGCAACGACCTCGGCCGCGTCTGCGAACCGGGCACGGTGAAGGTCCACGACTACCGCCACATCGAGCGGTACAGCCACGTGATGCATCTCGTCTCCACGGTCACCGGTCACCTCGCGGACGGCAAGCAGGCCCTCGACGCCGTCACCGCCTGTTTCCCGGCCGGCACCCTGTCGGGCGCGCCGAAGGTCCGGGCGATGCAGCTGATCGAGGAACTCGAACCCACCCGCCGCGGCATCTACGGCGGCATCATCGGGTACCTCGACTTCGCCGGTGACGCCGACACGGCCATCGCGATCCGCACCGCCCTGATCAAGGACGGCATCGGGTACGTCCAGGCGGGCGCGGGCGTCGTCGCCGACTCGAACCCCGAATACGAGGACACCGAGGCGCGGAACAAGGCGATGGCGGTGCTCAGCGCGATCGCGGCGGCGCACACGCTGAAGACCCTGGGAGGCGACACGCAGTGAGCGACTCGTCGGAGCCGGCCCGGGACCCCGCGCGGGCGGGGCGTCGCCGATCGATGTTCGCGGTGCTGCTCCTCGCGGCCGACGCAGTCAGCCTGTGGGGCGCCTCACGGATGGCGTGGGTGGAGGTCACCTCCTCCGACGGGCTCGGCGAGGAGCGCACGTCGGTGCTCGTGGGCGGCACGTGGGCGGCGGCGCTCACGCCGCTGGCGCTGACCCTGGTCGCCGCGATCGCCGCGTCGTTCGCCGTGAAGGGCTGGGCCCTGCGCGTGCTGGGTGTGCTCGTCGCGGTGGTGGCCGTCGCGGCCGCGGTCCCGGCGGTGGGGTTGCTCGTGTCCGGCGCCTCCGACGACGAGGCGGCGCGGCTGGCCGAGTTGCCGGGCCGGGCCGAGGTCCAGTCGGTGTCGGTGCACGCCGGACCGGCGGTTCTCGTGCTGGTGGGGGCCCTGGCGGCGCTCGCCGCCGCGGTGGAACTGGTCCGCAGGCCGCGGGTGCGGGCGGGGCTGTCCTCCAAGTACGACAGCCCCGGTGCGCGACGTGAGGCGGCGAAGAAGGCCGGTGCCGATTCGGCCGACGGTCCCGTCACCCAGCGCATGCTCTGGGACGCCCTGGACGCGGGGGAGGACCCCACGGTGGACGACAAGAGGGCCGAACCTGTCGACCAAGTTGACGGTTCGGACGAGGACCCGGGTACCCGGACGTAAACACAATCAGAGTGCCATCTAGGCTGGCTTCACCCCTGATGATGTTCCTCACATCGGGTTTCTGCCCAGAAAGGACTCGGGCCACGATGACCGTTCTCGACTCGATTCTCGACGGGGTGCGCGCCGACGTCGCCGCCCGCGAAGCCGTCCTTGACTTCGCCGCAGTCAAGGCTGCTGCCGCCGCCGCACCGCCGGCCCTGGATGCCGCGGCCGCCCTGCTCGAGCCGGGCATCGGAGTCATCGCCGAGGTCAAGCGCGCCAGCCCCTCGAAGGGTGCGCTCGCCGACATCGCCGATCCCGCCGAACTGGCCGCCGCCTACCAGGCCGGGGGCGCCCGCGTGATCAGCGTGCTCACCGAGGAGCGCCGGTTCCAGGGGTCCCTCGCGGACCTCGACGCCGTCCGCCGCGCGGTGAGCATCCCGATCCTCCGCAAGGACTTCATCGTCGGGCCGTACCAGATCCACGAGGCCCGCGCGCACGGCGCCGACATGGTGCTGCTCATCGTCGCCGCCCTCGAGCAGGACGCGCTCGCGTCGCTGATCGACCGGACGGAATCGCTGGGCATGACGGCCCTCGTCGAGGTCCACACCGAGGAAGAAGCGAACCGGGCGATCGAGGCGGGCGCCAAGGTCATCGGTGTCAACGCGCGCAACCTCAAGACGCTCGAGGTCGACAAGAACACGTTCGGCGAGATCGCTCCCGGGCTCCCCACCGAGATCATCAAGATCGCGGAGTCCGGGGTGCGCGGCACGGCCGACCTGCTGGCCTACGCCGGTGCGGGAGCCGACGCGGTACTGGTCGGCGAAGGCCTCGTCACCAGCGGTGATCCGCGCAAGGCGGTGGCCGATCTGGTCAACGCAGGCGCGCACCCGTCCTGCCCCAAGCCGTCGCGCTGAGGCAGCCCCGGCGGACCTGACCCGGACGGCGGCGGAACCCGGCCTCGAGGCAGACTGGACCTGTGACTTCACGTAATCAGGAAACCGTCTTCAAGGGTGGCAATCTGCCGACTGCCAGCGCCGGAATCGCCGAGCGCACCACGCACGACCCCGATGCCGGAGGGCACTTCGGCGTGTACGGCGGACGGCACGTGCCGGAGGCCCTGATGGCGGTGATCGAGGAGGTCACCGCCGAGTACGAGAAGGCGCGCGGCGACGAATCGTTCCTGAACGAACTCGACCGCCTCCAGCGCGACTACACCGGCCGTCCGTCCCCGATCTTCGAGGCGACGCGGATGAGCGAATTCGCCGGCGGGGCGCGGCTGATCCTCAAGCGCGAAGATCTCAACCACACCGGCTCGCACAAGATCAACAACGTGCTCGGGCAGGTGCTGCTCGCCAAGCGCATGGGCAAGACCCGCATCATCGCGGAGACCGGTGCCGGCCAGCACGGCGTGGCCACCGCCACCGCCTGCGCGCTCCTCGGTCTGGAATGCATCATCTACATGGGCGCCGTCGACACCGAGCGGCAGGCACTGAACGTCGCCCGCATGCGGCTGCTCGGATCGGCCGTGGTGTCCGTCGAGTCGGGGTCGAGGACCCTGAAGGACGCGATCAACGAGGCGCTGCGCGACTGGGTCACCAACGCCCACAACACCTACTACTGCTTCGGCACCGCCGCCGGACCGCACCCGTTCCCGACCATCGTCCGCGACTTCCAGCGCGTCGTCGGTCTGGAGACTCGGGTCCAGGTGCAGGCGCTGACGGGCAGGCTGCCCGACGCCGTGACCGCATGCGTCGGCGGCGGTTCCAACGCCATCGGCATCTTCCACGCCTTCCTCGACGACCCGTCCGTGCGGCTGGTCGGATACGAGGCCGCCGGTGACGGCGTCGAGACCGGAAGGCACGCCGCCACGTTCGCGGGAGGCACCCCGGGCGCGTTCCAGGGCGCGTACTCGTACCTGCTGCAGGACGAGGACGGCCAGACCATCGAGTCACACTCCATCTCCGCGGGACTCGACTACCCCGGGGTCGGCCCGGAACATGCGCTCCTCAAGGACATCGGCCGCGCCACCTACGAGCCGGTCACCGACTCGGAGGCCATGGACGCGCTTCGTCTGCTGTCCGAGCGTGAGGGCATCATCCCGGCCATCGAGTCCGCCCACGCCGTCGCCGGTGCACTGCGACTGGGCCGCGAACTGGGGGAGGGCGCGATCATCGTCGTCAGCCTGTCCGGGCGCGGCGACAAGGACATGGACACGGCGGCCAAGTGGTTCGGGCTGTTCGATCCGGACGACTCGACCGAGACCACCACGACTGACAAGGAAGGTTCGGCCAAGTGAGCGAACGACTCTCGCGCCTCGCCCCGACGTTCGCGCAGTGCCGCGAGGAGAAGCGCGCCGCGCTCGTCGGGTACCTCCCGGCCGGGTTCCCCACCGTGCAGGAATCCATCGACGTGTTCACGGCGATGGTCGAATCCGGTTGCGACATCGTCGAGGTCGGCATCGCCTACTCCGACCCGGTGATGGACGGACCCACGATTCAGGCGGCGGCGGAGACGGCGCTGCAGAACGGTGTCCGGGTGCGTGACGTGTTCACGGTCGTCGAGGCGATCGCCTCCGTCGGCGGCAAGGCCGTCGTGATGACGTACTGGAATCCGGTTCTGCAGTACGGCGTCGACAAGTTCGCCCGCGATCTGGCCGGCGCAGGCGGTCTCGGCCTGATCACCCCCAACCTCATCCCCGAGGAAGCGGGTGAGTGGATCGCCGCGTCGAAGGAACACGACCTCGACCGGATCTTCCTCGTCGCGCCGTCGTCGACGGAGGAGCGTCTCGCGATCACCCTCGACGCCAGCAGCGGGTTCGTCTATGCCGCGTCCACGATGGGCGTCACCGGCGCCCGTGACGCCGTGTCGTCGATGGCACCCGAACTGACGGCCCGCATCCGCGCCCACTCGGACATTCCGGTAGGTGTCGGACTGGGTGTCCGCTCCGGTGCACAGGCAGCCGAGATCGCCGCCTACGCAGACGCGGTCATCGTCGGATCCGCGCTGGTCACCGCCGCGGAGAGTGGTCTGGACGCGGTGCGCTCGCTGACGGAGGAACTCGCCGAGGGCGTTCGCTCCGCTACCGTGGCGTCGTGACTTCCACTGTGGACGTACTGGCCTACATTCCGAGTCCGCCCCAAGGTGTCTGGTATGTCGGACCGGTGGCCCTGCGCGCGTACGCGCTGTTCATCATCGTCGGGATCGTCGTCGCGATCGTGTGGGGCGACCGTCGCTGGGTCGCCCGCGGCGGCGAGAAGGGCACCGTCCTCGACATCGCCATCTGGGCGGTGCCGTTCGGCCTGATCGGCGGCCGCCTCTACCACGTGATGACCGACTGGCCGACGTATTTCGGGGAGGGCGGCGATCCCGTCGACGCCCTGAAGGTGTGGCAGGGCGGCCTCGGCATCTGGGGCGCCGTGGCGCTCGGCGGTGTCGGCGCCTGGATCGGGTGCCGTCGCCGCGGCATCCCCCTGCCGGCGCTGGGCGACGCGGTCGCGCCGGCGATCCTGCTCGCGCAAGCGATCGGGCGGCTCGGAAACTACTTCAACCAGGAACTCTACGGTCGCGAGACCGAGGTTCCGTGGGGGCTCGAGATATTCGACCGCCGCAACGACGTCGGACAGGTGTCGCCGCAGCTGATCGACGGGGTGTCCACCGGCGAGGTCGCGTTCGTGGTGCATCCGACGTTCCTGTACGAGGCGTTGTGGAACGTGCTGATCGTGATCCTGCTCGTGTGGGTCGATCGCCGGTTCCGCATCGGGCACGGCCGCCTCTTCGCCCTGTACGTGGCCGGGTACTGCGCCGGGCGCTTCTGGATCGAACTGATGCGCAGCGACCACGCGAGCCTCATCGCCGGTGTCCGCGTGAACTCGTTCACCTCCGCCCTGGTGTTCGTCGCGGCCGTGGTGTATTTCTTCGCCGCCACGAAGGGGCGCGAGGATCCGGCGGACCTGCGGCCAGCCGACGGCGAACCGGTCGCGGACGAGCCCACACCGGTGGGGGAGAAGAAGGTCGAGGGCAGGGACGAGGACGGGAAGGCGTCTGCACCGGAGTCGGTATCGGACGACAAGGCCGCGAGTACTGCGAGTGCCGGCGGCGACGCGGGCACGAAGACCATCGACAGCAAGAAGGATGACGCGAATGAGTGAACCGGGGAAAGCATCCGACGATTCCGGCACGGGTGCATCCGAGGACGCACACAAGGTCGACCTGGGGAAGAGCAGCGACGGCACCGAGAGCACCAGCGACTCGAGCCTGCCGCCGGAATTCGGCTCGCCCTTCGACTACGACGCCACCGCCGAGGCCTCGCTGTCCCAGCCGCCCGCCACGTCCGACGCGACGCCGTCACCGGGGTCGTCCGGAACGGGACCGGGCTGGGACACCTATTCGGGTGTCGGTAACGGCCCGGGCTGGGGGTCGACGCCCACCTACCCGTCGCCGGGCGGAACCGAGCCGACGGCCCCGTTCCCGAACGTGGGCGAGTCGACGTCGCCGACCGCGCCGTACTCCGGGTACCAGAAGCCCCAGCGGCCGGACGGTCCGACGTACGGGGCGCCGGATCCGAATTACGGCGCGCAGTACGGGGCGGCTCCGCAATCGCCGCAGGACTACCAGCAGCCCGGGTACCAGCAGCCGGGGTACGGACAGCAGCAGGGTTACCCCCAGCAGGGGTACCCGCCGCCCGGGTACGCCCCCGGCTACAACGCGTACGCCGATCCGTCGGCGCCGTTCGGCAGGCATCCGCTGACGGGTGAGCCGTACTCCGACAAGTCCAAGTTGACCGCAGGGCTGCTGCAGATCTTCCTCGGCGCGTTCGGCGTCGGGCGGTTCTACCTCAACCAGCCCGGCATCGCCGTGGCGCAGATCGCCGTGACGTGGCTGACCTGTGGAATCGGCGGCATCTGGCCGCTGGTCGACGGCATCATGATGCTGACCGGGAGTGTGAAGGACCAGTACGGACGGCCCCTGCGGGACCAGTGACGATCCCCGGACACCGTGTGGCCCGTGTTGCTGATGCGACACGGGCCACCGCCCGTTGCGGGCCCGATTCGGCATATCTTGCCGGGTATCGGTCCTGGTAAGCTGAGCGCGCCGGATGCATGTCCGGTAACAACCTTCACGGGCCGATGCTGTCCCGGTAGACCCCCGAAAAGCAGTTAGCGCCCGTCGTGGCGACCCCGCTAGCGGAGGCCGCCGACAGCACGTGCGGAGCGCACACACTGGTGGTCTTCCCGGCCGATGTGGAGGTATATCGGTGCTGTTCTCTCAGTTGCCCGGTCCCCAGGGCTTGTACGACCCGGACCAGGAAGCCGATTCCTGCGGTGTCGCCATGGTCGCGGACGTGCACGGCCGCCGCTCCCACTCCATCGTCTCCGACGGCCTCCTCGCTCTCGAGAATCTCGAGCACCGCGGCGCGGCGGGATCCGAACCGAACAGCGGCGACGGCGCCGGCATCCTGCTCCAACTCCCCACCGAGTTCTTCGGGGCTCTCGCCCCGTTCGACCTCCCGGCGCCCCTGGACGACGGCAGCAGCACGTACGCGGCGGGCATCTGCTTCCTCCCACAGGACCCGCAGGCACGGGCGGCCGCGCAACGACGCGTGTCCGACCTCGCGGACGAGGAGGGTCTCCAGATCCTCGGCTGGCGTCCGGTGCCCGTCGATCCGGACGGCGCGGACGTCGGCTCCACGGCCCGCGCGTGCGCCCCGCACATGAGCCAGTTGTTCGTCGCCGCACCCGCCGTCGGCGGGATCCGGCCCGGCGGGCTCGACCTCGACCGCCTCGTCTACCCGCTGCGCAAGCGGGCCGAGCAGGTCACCGACGACATCGAGGCGGAGGGCAGCGGCGTGTACTTCCCGTCGCTGTCGAGCCGGACGATCGTCTACAAGGGAATGCTCACCACGTCCCAGTTGGCGCGGTACTTCCCGGACCTGCGCGACCCGCGGATGGCGAGCGCGATCGCGATCGTGCACAGCCGGTTCTCTACCAACACGTTCCCGTCCTGGCCGCTCGCGCACCCGTTCCGGTTCGTCGCGCACAACGGGGAGATCAACACGGTCCGCGGCAACCGGAACCGCATGCGCGCCCGCGAGGCGTTGCTGTCGAGTGCGGTGATCCCGGGCGACCTGCGTAGGCTGTATCCGATCTGCACCCCCGACGCGTCGGATTCGGCGTCGTTCGACGAGGTGCTCGAATTGCTGCACCTCGCCGGCCGCAGCGTGGCGCACGCGGTGATGATGATGGTGCCGGAGGCGTGGGAGAACGACACGTCGATGTGCCCGGACCGGCGGGCGTTCTACCAGTTCCACGCGTCGCTGATGGAGGCGTGGGACGGACCCGCGTGTGTGACGTTCACCGACGGGACCGTCGTCGGCGCCGTGCTGGACCGCAACGGCCTGCGCCCGGGACGCTGGTGGCAGACCGTCGACGGGCGGGTGGTCCTCGCGAGCGAGAGCGGTGTCCTCGACGTCCCGCAGTCGGAGGTGGTGGCCAAGGGCCGCCTCGAGCCGGGGCAGATGTTCCTGGTCGACACGTCGGAGGGCCGCATCGTGCCCGACGAGGAGATCAAGATGCGGCTCGCGGCGGAGCGGCCGTACGCCGAGTGGCTGTACGCCGGGCTGCTCGAACTGAAGACGCTGCCGGATCGCCCGCACGCACAGCACAACCACGAGTCGGTGGTGCGGCGGCAGGTGGCGTTCGGGTACACCGAGGAGGATCTGCGCATCCTGCTCGCCCCGATGGCCACGTCCGGCGGCGAGCCCCTCGGTTCGATGGGGACGGACACGCCGATCGCCGTCATGTCGCAGCGGTCGCGGCTGCTCTACGACTACTTCGTCGAACTGTTCGCGCAGGTCACGAATCCGCCGCTCGACGCGATCCGCGAGGAGATCGTCACGTCGCTGTCGCGGGTCATGGGTCCGGAGCAGAATCTGCTCGAGCCGACCGCCGCGTCGTGCAGGCAGATCGTGCTGCCGTGGCCGGTGCTCGACAACGAAGAGCTGAACAAGATCATCCACGTGAACGCGGACGGCAACCATCCCGGTCTCGCCGCGGCGGTGCTGCGCGCGCTGTACGACGTGGAGCGCGGCGGTGCGGGGATGGCCGAGGCGATCGAGGAGTTGCGGGCGCAGGCGAGCGCCGCCATCGCGGACGGCTACCGGACGCTGGTGATCTCGGACCGCGACTCCGACCACACGCGGGCGCCGATCCCGTCACTGCTCGCGGTGGCCGCGGTGCACCACCACCTGGTGCGGACCAAGGAACGCACCAAGGTGGCGCTGGTCGTCGAATCCGGTGACGCCCGCGAGGTCCACCACCTGGCGTTGCTCATCGGGTACGGCGCCGCCGCCGTCAACCCCTACCTCGCGATGGAGTCGATCGAGGACCTCGTGTCCGAGGGCGAACTCACCGGCGTCGAGCACACGATCGCCGTCCGGAACTACCTCACCGCGCTCGGCAAGGGTGTGCTCAAGGTGATGTCGAAGATGGGCATCTCCACCGTCGGCTCGTACACCGCGGCGCAGGTGTTCGAGGCGATCGGCCTGGACCGCGACCTCGTCCAGGAGTACTTCACGGGCACGGTCAGCAAGCTGGGCGGCGCCGGTCTCGACGAGATCGCCCGCGAGGTCACCGTCCGCCACCGGCAGGCGTACCCGGACAACCCGGCCGAGTTCGCCCACCGGCGCCTCGAGGACGGCGGCGAGTACCAGTTCCGCCGCGACGGCGAACTGCACCTGTTCACCCCGGAGACGGTGTTCCTGCTGCAGCACGCCACCCGCACCGGTCGGCACGAGGTGTTCGCCAAATACAGCGACGAGGTGAATCGTCTCGCCGAGGCCGGTGGCGCCCTGCGCGGCCTGTTCACGTTCCGCGCGGGGGTGCGGCCGCCGGTGCCGCTGGACGAGGTGGAACCGGTCGAGCGGATCGTCACCCGGTTCAACACGGGCGCGATGAGCTACGGCTCCATCTCCGCCGAGGCCCACGAGACGATGGCCGTCGCGATGAACAATCTTGGCGGACGCTCCAACTCCGGGGAGGGCGGCGAGAACGTCGACCGGCTCTACGATCCGTCACGGCGCAGCGCCGTCAAGCAGGTGGCGAGCGGGCGGTTCGGCGTCACCAGCGACTACCTGATCAACGCCAGCGACATCCAGATCAAGATGGCGCAGGGCGCCAAACCCGGCGAGGGCGGCCAGTTGCCGGCGTACAAGGTGTACCCGTGGGTCGCGGAGACCCGGCACTCGACGCCGGGGGTCGGGCTGATCTCCCCGCCGCCGCACCACGACATCTACTCGATCGAGGATCTCGCGCAGCTGATCCACGATCTGAAGAACGCCAACGATCGGGCCCGGGTCCACGTGAAGCTGGTCAGCTCGGTGGGGGTGGGAACCGTCGCCGCCGGCGTCAGCAAGGCGCACGCCGACGTGGTCCTCATCTCCGGCAACGACGGCGGTACCGGGGCCACCCCGCTGACGTCGATGAAGCATGCGGGGGCGCCGTGGGAGATCGGGCTGGCCGACGCCCAGCAGACACTCGTGCTCAACGGGCTCCGCGACCGCATCACGGTCCAGTGCGACGGCGGGATGCGCACCGGACGGGACGTCGTGGTCGCGGCGCTGCTGGGTGCGGAGGAGTTCGGATTCTCCACGGCCCCGCTGATCGTGGCGGGCTGCATCATGATGCGGGTGTGCCACCTCGACACCTGCCCGGTCGGCGTCGCCACCCAGAACCCGGAACTGCGCAAGCGGTACACCGGCAAACCGGAATTCGTGGAGGAGTTCTTCCGGTTCGTCGCCGAGGACGTGCGCCGGTACCTGGCGGACCTCGGGTTCCGCAGCATCGACGAGGCCGTCGGTCACGCCGACGTCCTCGAGACCGCGCAGGGGATCGCCCACTGGAAGAACCGCGGCCTCGACCTCACCCCGATCTTCGCCGTGCCCACCGGGCCGGACGGGGAGCCGCTGTCGCAGCGGCGCCGGGACCGCGACCAGGACCACGGACTGGACCGGGCGCTGGACCGCACGCTGATCCAACTGGCGGAGGGTGCCCTCGAGGACGCCCACGCCGTGGAGATCGAGATGCCGGTGCGCAACGTCAACCGGACCGTCGGCACGCTGCTCGGCGCGGAGGTCACCCGCCGCTACGGCGCCGCCGGACTGCCGGACGACACGATCCGTCTCACGTTCACCGGTTCGGCCGGGCAGTCGCTCGGCGCGTTCCTGCCGCCGGGCATCACCGTCGACCTGACCGGGGACGCCAACGACTACGTCGGGAAGGGATTGTCGGGTGGGCGGATCGTGGTCCGTCCCGCCGACGACGTCCTGTTCGTCCCGGAGACGCAGGTCATCGCGGGCAACACCCTGCTCTACGGCGCCACTTCGGGGGAGGTCTATCTGCGGGGACGCGTCGGTGAACGCTTCTCGGTGCGCAATTCCGGTGCGTCGGCCGTCGTGGAGGGTGTCGGCGACCACGCCTGCGAGTACATGACGGGCGGGCGGGTCGTGATCCTGGGGCCGACCGGACGGAACATGGCGGCCGGGATGTCCGGCGGCATCGCGTACGTCCTCGACCTGGACCCGGAGGACGTGAACCCGGCGATGGTGAAGTTGATGCAACCAGACCCGGACGACCTGGACTGGTTGCGCGGCGCCGTCACCCGGCACCACCGGTGGACCGGTTCCGCGGTGGCCGCGTCGGTGCTCGCCGACTGGCCCCGCCGGTCCACGCTGTTCACCAAGGTGATGCCGGTGGACTACCAGCGGGTGCTGGACGCGACCCGGATGGCGAAGGCGGAGGGACTCGACGTCGACACTGCGATCATGGAGGCGGCACGTGGCTGATCCCCAGGGCTTTCTGCACATCGTGAAGAAGGAGGCGCGCAAGCGCCCGGTCGCGGAGCGGATACACGACTGGAACGAGGTGTACGCGCCGCAGAGTTCCGCGGAGCGGGCCGCCGAAGTGTCCGAGCAGGCCGCACGGTGCATGGACTGCGGAATCCCGTTCTGCCACTCGGGAAGTGCGGGCTGCCCGCTGGGCAACCTGATCCCGGAGTGGAACGACCTCGTGCGACGCGGCCGCTGGTCGGCGGCGAGCGAGCGGCTGCACGCCACCAACAACTTCCCGGAGTTCACGGGCCGGGTGTGTCCGGCGCCGTGCGAGTCGGCGTGTGTGCTCTCGCTCGCCGACACGCACACGACGGGCAGTGTCACGATCAAGCGGATCGAGCAGGCCATCGCGGACGTCGCGTGGGAGTCGGGCACGGTGGTGCCCACACCGCCGATGATCTCCACGGGGCGGAAGGTCGCGGTGGTCGGTTCCGGCCCGGCCGGTCTGGCGGCGGCTCAGCAGCTGACCCGGGCGGGGCACGACGTCACCGTGTACGAGCGCGACGACCGGCTCGGGGGACTGCTGCGGTACGGCATCCCGGAATTCAAGATGGAGAAGGCAATTCTCGATCAGCGTCTGATGCAGATGCGCGCCGAGGGAACCCACTTCGTCACCGACTGCGAGGTCGGCGTCGACCTCACGGTGGAGCAGATGAGCGCGAACTTCGACGCGGTCGTGCTCGCGATCGGTGCGCTGCGGGCCCGCGACAACACCACCGTCGAGGGCCGGGAGCTGAACGGGATCCATCTCGCGATGGAACATCTCGTCACCTCGAACAAGGAATGCGAGGGCGACGGTCCCGCGGCCATCACCGCCAAGGGCAAGCACGTCGTCATCATCGGCGGCGGCGACACCGGCGCCGACTGCCTCGGGACGGCGCACCGTCAGGGTGCGCTGTCGGTGACCCAACTGGACTACAACCCGGAGTTGCCGACGGAGCGGGACGAGGCCGCGACGCCGTGGCCGGCGTGGCCGATGGTGCTCCGGACGTCGCCCGCGCACGCGGAGGGCGGTGTCCGCCGGTACCAGGTCGCGGTGCAGCGGTTCCTCGGCGACGCGAACGGGAACGTCCGGTCCATGGTGCTCGCCGAGGTCGAAGTCACCCGAGAGGACGGCAAACGCATCATCACACCGGTCGGTGAGGAGATCGAATTGCCGTGCGAACTGGCGCTTTTCGCGATCGGCTTCGAGGGCGTCGATCTCGGTCCGCTGCTCGACGACTACGGGTTGTCGCCGACCCGGCGGGGTGCGCTCTCCTGCGGCCCGGACTGGCAGACCACCGCACCCGGGGTCTTCGTCTGCGGGGACGCGCATCGCGGCGCGTCGCTCGTGGTGTGGGCGATCGCGGAGGGCCGGTCCGCGGCGCACGCCGTCGACGTGTACCTGACCGGGGCGTCCGACCTGCCGTCGCCGGTGCATCCGACGGCGCTTCCGCTGGCAGTCGTCTAAATGGAGAAGGGCGCGCGGGGCGACTAGGCTCGAGGCCGTGAACCGACGCACGAAGATCGTATGCACACTTGGACCTGCTACCGCCACCGGTGACCGTATTCGCGAGCTCGTCGAAAGCGGTATGGACGTGGCGCGGCTGAATTTCAGCCACGGCGAGCACGCCGACCACGAGGAGAACTACAAACGTGTCCGGGCGGCCTCGGACGCGACGGGCAAGGCGGTCGGTGTCCTGGCCGATCTGCAGGGCCCGAAGATCCGGCTGGGCCGGTTCGCGGAGGGGCGCACCACGTGGGCCAACGGTGAGGAGGTGCGGATCACCGTCGACGAGTGCGAGGGCACCCATGACCGGGTCTCGACCACGTACAAGCAGTTGGCGGAGGACGCCAAGCCCGGTGACCGGTTGCTGGTCGACGACGGCAAGGTCGGTCTCGTCGTCTCCGGGGTGGAGGGCAACGATGTGATCTGCCGGGTCACCGAGGGCGGCCCGGTGTCGAATAACAAGGGTGTGTCGCTGCCGGGGATGAACGTGTCGGTTCCGGCGTTGTCGGAGAAGGACATCGCCGACCTGGAGTTCGCGCTCGGGTTGGGTGTCGATTTCATCGCGTTGTCGTTCGTGCGGTCCCCGGCCGATGTGGAGTTGGTGCACGCGGTGATGGACCGGGTGGGCCGCCGGATTCCGGTGATCGCGAAGCTGGAGAAGCCGGAGGCGATCGACAATCTCGAGGCGATCGTGCTGGCGTTCGATGCGGTGATGGTCGCGCGTGGTGATCTGGGGGTGGAGTTGCCGCTCGAGCAGGTGCCGCTGGTGCAGAAGCGGGCGATTCAAATCGCCCGGGAGAACGCGAAGCCGGTGATCGTGGCGACGCAGATGCTGGAGTCGATGATCGAGAATTCGCGGCCGACCCGGGCGGAGGCGTCGGATGTCGCGAACGCGGTCCTCGACGGTGCCGATGCGGTGATGCTGTCCGGTGAGACGTCGGTGGGTAAGTACGTGATGGAGACGGTGCGCACGATGGCGCGGATCGTGGAGGCGGTGGAGAACGAGTCGACGCAGGTACCGCCGCTGACGCATGTGCCGCGGACCAAGCGGGGGGTGATCTCGTACGCGGCCCGCGACATCGGGGAGCGGTTGGATGCGAAGGCGTTGGTGGCGTTCACGCAGTCGGGGGATACGGTGCGGCGGTTGGCGCGGTTGCACACGCCGTTGCCGTTGCTGGCGTTCACGCCGTTGCCGGAGGTGCGGTCGCAGTTGTCGTTGACGTGGGGGACGGAGACGTTCATCGTCGATCCGGTGGACAGTACGGATGCGATGGTGCGGCAGGTCGACAACGCGTTGCTGGGGTTGGGCCGGTACCAGAAGGGTGAGTTGGTGGTGATCGTGGCGGGGTCGCCGCCCGGCACCGTAGGCTCGACCAACCTGATCCACGTCCACAGAATCGGCGAAGAGGACCACTAGGTGAGCGAAGTCGCGGCGAAGACCGATCTCCAGACCCTGCTCGAACTTCTCGATCTCGAGAGGACCGGGGAGGACACGTACCGAGGTCGGCATCCCGCGCAGGTGGGGAGCCGGACGTTCGGCGGCCAGTTGATCTCCCAGGCACTGGTCGCCGCCGGCCGCACCGTCAGCGGCGAGCGCGCCGTGCACGCGGTCAACGCCCACTTCATCCGCGGCGGAAACGTCAAGGAACCCATCGAGTACCGCGTCGAGCGGCACCGCGACGGTCGGGCATTCGCAAACCGACAGGTCACGGCCCTGCAGAATGGTCAGGAACTGTTCGTCATGCTGGCGGCGTTCCAGGACTGGGGCAAGGGTCTCGAGCATGCGGTCGAGGTGCCCGACGTCCCGTTCCCGGACACGCTGCCGCCGCTCGGCGACCACTTCCAGGGTTACGAAGACCGGTTGAAGATGTTCGTCGACGCGCTCAAGCCGATCGACATGCGCTACGCGAACGACCCGTCGTGGATCATGAAGGGCACGGGGGAGAAACTCACCCACAACCGGGTCTGGATGAAATCGGACGGCGACCTTCCGGACGACCCACTCATTCACGTGGCCGTCATGGGCTACTCGTCGGACACCACGGTCCTGGACTCCATCATCACCACCCACGGACTGTCGTGGGGGCTGGACCGGATCGTCGCGGCCACCGTGAACCATTCCATCTGGTTCCACCGGCCGTTCCGCTTCGACGACTGGACGTTGTACGCCACCGAGTCGCCGGTCGCGGCGGGGTCCCGCGGTCTCGCGACCGGGCGCTTCTTCTCCCTCGAGGGGGAGTTGCTGGCCACCGTGGTCCAGGAGGGCCTCATCCGGCACTTCCCGCCGAAGCAATAGCGGCGCTGCCATTCCGTTGCCACCGAACGGCTTTGAACGGTAGTTCAACCGGTGGCCGCGGCGTATGGTCGGTCTGGAATCTCCGAGACGGAACGGACGTGCACCATGAGCGCAGACGAACCCGAGCAGAAGAAGACCGACCGCCAGGCCGAGAGCGAAGTTCCCGTGCCCGACGACGAGGCGCTCGCCGAAGCCAGGAAGAAGGTGGAGGAGATCGACGCCCGCTACGAGCCGGGCGCCCGCGAGACGGTCGTCCTGCCCGGCTCCGACGGCACCGTGTCGGGCACCGCCTTCGACGACTACGTCGACGACGACGGCAATCTGAAAGAGCCTGAATCCGAGAAGGACTCGTAGCATCCCCGTCGCCTCTCCGGGGGCTGCGTCTCCGCCCCGGCGCGTGTCCTGCGCGGATCTCTCGCCCATCACCGGCGTCCGGGGTTAGACTTCGCCATCTTTTCTGGTGAGTTTCACCTCGTGATCGGGGATATGGGTCGTGGACTGGAACAACGTCGTATGGGACAGCTCGATGTGGCTGCTCAAGGCATACGTCATGACTGTCGTCGCGTTCGTCGTCGTGGTGATACTGCTCGCGCGGTTCACCAAATGGGGTAGGCAGTTCTGGCGTTTCGCCGCGCCGTACTTCAATCCGCGGCGCAGCCTCAAGCCGTTGATCATCCTGGCGGTGCTGCTGCTGTCGACGGTCTTCGCGGTGCGCATGACGGTCCTGTTCTCTTACTGGTACAACGACTTCTACGATTCGATCCAGAATCTGGACCAGTCGGCGTTCTGGCACTTCCTCCGTGTGTTCGCCATCCTCGCGACGGTCCACGTGGTGCGGGCCCTCGTCGAGTACCTGATCGGGCAGACCCTCGACATCGACTGGCGGACCTGGCTCAACCACCATCTCGTCGACGACTGGCTCGACAGCCGCGCCTACTACCGCGACCGGTTCCTCGGCGACGCGATCGACAACCCGGATCAGCGCATCCAGGCCGACATCACCAACTTCGTGACCACGTCCCGCTCGCTGTCGATGGGCGCGGTGACCGCGGTGCTGTCGATCGTGTCGTTCACGGGAATCCTGTGGGATCTGTCCGGCCCGATGACCGTGTTCGGCGTCGAGATCTCCCGGGCGATGATCTTCCTCGTCTACATCTACGTGCTGGTGACCACGGTGGTGGCGTTCTGGATCGGCAAGCCCCTCATCAAGCTGAACTTCCTCAACGAGAAACTCGGCGCCAACTTCCGCTACGCGCTGATCCGGGTGCGGGAGTACGGCGAGAGCATCGCGTTCTATCGCGGCGAGAACGTCGAGCGTCGCACCCTCGCCGGACGGTTCGCGGACGTCATCCGGAACATGTGGCAGATCGTCTTCCGGACGTTGAAGTTCAGTGGCTGGAACCTCGCCGTCAACCAGACGGCCGTCATCTTCCCGTTCCTCGTGCAGGGGCCGCGGCTGTTCACCGGCCAGGTCTCGCTCGGTGACGTGATGCAGACGTCGCAGGCCTTCGGTCAGGTCCACGACTCGCTGTCCTTCTTCCGTGAGTCGTACGCCGACTTCGCCAGTTTCCGCGCGACCCTCATCCGCCTCAACGGTCTGGCCAACGACAACCAGCACGCTGCAGAACTTCCGGTCCTCGAGACCGGCAAGTCGGGCGACGATCTGCAGGTCGAGAATCTGGACGTGCGCATCCCGACGGGAGAGACCCTCATCGAAGGCCTCGCGCTCACCGTGACGCCGGGGCAGTCGCTACTGGTCAAGGGGCCGTCCGGCTCGGGCAAGACCACGTTGCTCCGCACCCTCGCGGACCTGTGGCCGTACGCCGACGGCACGGTGTCGCGGCCCTCGGGGGAGGCCATCTTCCTGTCCCAGCGGCCGTACCTGCCGCTCGGGTCGCTGCGCACCGCGCTGGCCTACCCGAAGGAGCCGACGGCGTCCGACGACGTCGTGCGTGGTGCGCTGTCGAGGGTGTCTCTGGGCAATCTGGGTGATCGTCTCGACGAGACCGCGGACTGGACGCGCATCCTGTCGCCGGGCGAGCAGCAACGCCTCGCATTCGCACGGGTGCTGATCGCCCGTCCCGCGGTGATCTTCCTCGACGAGGCCACGTCGGCGATCGACGAGGGCCTCGAACACACGCTCTACACCCTGCTCAGGGCCGAACTCCCGGACAGCATCGTGGTGAGCGTGGGACACCGCAGCACCCTCAACCAATTCCATTCCCGTGGTGTGGAACTCGAAGGGGAAGGTCGGTGGACGGAGTCGGAGCTCGTGGGGTGACGGGCGCGTCCAGCCGGGTGGTGAACTGCAGCACCCGGTACGGGTCCCCGGTCGTCGTGTTCCATTGCGACACAAGAAGGTGCAGTTCGTCCACCGTGGACGCCGGGTGGATGTATCCGCCGTAGATCTGTGCCCACGTGCCGTCCGTGGCTCCCCAGTCGCCGCCGGCGACCTGCACCGTCGGTTCCGACCACAGTCCGTCGATGCGCTGCGCCGTGCGGGTGACGATCGCGTAGGCGGTGGGGTCGAAGTAGGCGAGGACCCAGGTGCCGTCGATCCGCCGCAGGCACATCTCCCCGACGGGTCCCGGCAGGATCGGGGTCGCGGGCTGTCCCCACGCCCACCCCGTGCCACGATCCCAGCCCCAGTGTTCGTAGGCTCCCGGTTCGAGGATCCGCGCCTCGGGGACCCGGCGCAGGATCATTCCCCCCGGATTGGTGCGGTCGAATGCGCTCGAGACGACGTAGACGTAGCCGTCGTGCCGTTCCATGGTCCACAGTTGGTCGACCGACCCGCCGCGGTTGTCCCACCGGGCGCGTGTCCGGTGCCAGTGCTCGCCGCCGTCGTCGGACCAGGCGAGATACGTGAAGTTCGTCGGCCACGCGTGCGACGCCCACGAATGCACACTGACGACGGACAGGTAGGTCCGGTCGCCGATCGTGACGGCGTCCGCGGGAACCACGGTGAACTCGCTGCCCGCCGACTCCCGGTGGGGTGATTCGCCGACGTCGTGCGCGTTCGGGAGGATCTCCCTCGCCGTCCGGCCGCCTGCCGCGGAGTCGAATTCGATGCCGGCGCGGAGATCGGTTGTGGCGGAGCGCAACATCACGGGACTGCGCCACCCTCTGCTGCTCCGGCCGCGGGAGCTGAACGTGTCGCCGAAGAAGAACGCGACCCGGCCGTCGGCCAGGCGCACCGGACAGCCGAGGTCGGTGCCGTACACACCCCATCGCCGCGTCGCCTCGCCGGTGACCTCCTTCACGAAGGTCGCTGCCGGTGTCGTGGTGCTGCCCGGGATACGCACTCCCTACCGTCGGGGAATTCGGGTGGTCGGTGAATTCGAGTGGTCAGGACGTCTTGCGGTAGGACTCGGCCAGTTCGTCGGCCCGGTCCCACAGCGACCAGTCGACTTCGCGGCCGTCCAGTTGCGCTTCGACGACCTCGAGCCCCGCGTGCCAGCCGGCGGCGTGCGCGTACGCGGATTCTTCTTCCTCCACGGTGTGGGTGAGCGTCAGCCAGCAGCCGCCGCTGCCGTCCGGGACGAGTTCCCAGTGCAGCGTCTCGGCGTCCCACAGGTATTCGAGGATGTGCGCGGGATGCACCGAGATGACGGTACCGGTAGTGGTCTGATCTGCGGGCAGTCCGAATCGGCGCACCTGTTCCGGTGTCACCCGGAAGACGAGTTCGGCGCCCGGGGTGAGGTCGAAGTCGACGTCGGCGGGAAACCAGGCCTTCAGGTACTGCGGGTCGGTGAGAACACGCCACACCTTCTCCGGCGAGTGCGAGAGCGCTTGCTGGAATCGAAGGGCTACCCGCCCGTCGTAGGTGAAAGTGACGGTGCCGAGCTCCATGGGTGACCTCCGTGCTCGAGGGCGTACCTGTTCCACCATGGTACTGGCAGGACAGCGCAGATCCCGAGGATCGGGCACAAAAAACCGCCGCTACCTGCGGGTCGTCAGGCATCGCCGGGGGAGATGCCCAGACGCTGCAGGCGGACCGGGTCGGCCAGGATGTCGATCCGGACGATCTTCCCGCCCGCGACGGTGAACGCCATCACCGAGAACGTCCTCCCTCCGGGTGCGGTCACGACCCCGGGCGAGCCGTTCACCAGGGCGAGCCGGGCGAACGGAGCGAAACGCGAGAACGTGAGGGCCTGCTCGCCGACTGCGCGGGCTCCGCGCAGCACGTCGGACCCGTCGATGCCGCGATCGGCCCGCAGGACGATGTCCGGGTCGAGCAGCGCGAGGAGGTCGTCGAACCTGCCGCCCCGCGAGGCGGTCATGAACGCCGCGACCACCTCGCGCTGCCGGGTCGGGTCGGTCTCCGGGGCGGGCCCCGATCCCTGGACTCGCCGGCGCGCCCGGCTCGCGAGTTGCCGGGTCGCGGCGGGCGTGCGGTCGGCGATCGGGGCGATCTCGTCGAAGGGAAGGGCGAACATGTCGTGCAGCACGAAGGCGAGCCGCTCGGCGGGCGTCAGCGTGTCCAGAACCACCAGCAGTGCCAGGCCGACGGAGTCGCCCAGCACCGCCTCGTGCTCGGGATCGGTCCCGTCCACGTCGCGCACGATCGGATCCGGAACATGGACCTCCAGGGGATCCTCGCGCCGAGCCGTGCGGGATCGGAGCATGTCGAGGCAGACCCGCCCCACGACCGTCGTCAGCCAACCGCGCAGGTTCTGCACCTCGGACGTCTCGGCGCGACTGAATCGCAGCCAGCCCTCCTGTACGGCGTCCTCCGACTCGCTGATCGAGCCGAGCATCCGGTAGGCGACCGCCGACAGATGCGTCCGGTTCTCCTCGAAGCGGTGCGCCAGAACTTCTTCTGCGTCCATCTGTCACATTCTCCCGTCGCGGTTCGTCATGTCAGTGACCAACGAAAACAAGCCGGTGTGACATCTCACCACCCGAATACCTTTGGAGGCAGGCAATCATGAAAGCCCGGATGACCAACCCCGCGATGATCGTTCCCGACGCCATGAAGTCTCTGCTGGCACTGGGGAAGGCCACGGCGAAGGCGAACGTGCCGCCGGTGACCCACGCCCTCGTCCATCTGCGGTCGAGTCAGATCAACGGCTGCAGTGTGTGCGTGGACATGCACGCGCGTGAGCTGGAGAAGGAAGGGGAGACGAACCAGCGGATCTTCGCGGTGGCGGCGTGGCGGGAGGCCCCGTACTTCAGCGACGCCGAACGTGCGGCCCTCGCGCTGGCCGAGTCGATGACCCGGTTGAGCGATCGACCGGACCCGGTGCCCGACGAGGTGTGGGACGAGGCCGCCCGGCACTACGACGAGGAACAACTCGCGTCGCTGGTGCTGTCGATCGCCGGCGTGAACCTGTGGAACCGCATCAACGCCGCCACCCGGCAGGTCGCGGGCGAACAGTGGTGACAGGGGTGCCGCAACAGGGTTGACATACGAATCGCAGGTCGGAGAATGCATCTGACCTGCGATTCGCGGGATGATCCCGGCGGTGCCCTCGGTGAGACTCGAACTCACACTGGACGGGTTTTGAATCCGTTTCCTCTGCCAATTGGGATACGAGGGCGTGTTGCGCTGTACCACTGTAGAAGATCGCCGTCGGGAGTCAACCACCGGTACCCTTCTAACGTTCGCTCCCCGCGCCGGGGTCGTCCGAGCAGAGGAGAATGGTGGCCATGAACGCTCCCCAGCAGCACGGTGTGCCGTCGCGGCCGCGACGTGTCGTGGTGGCCGAGGACGAGGCGCTGATCAGGCTCGATCTGGTCGAGATGCTGCGGGAAGAGGGCTACGACGTGGTCGGTGAGGCGGGCGACGGGCAGGCCGCCGTCGATCTGGCGGTGGAGCTGAAACCCGACCTCGTGATCATGGACGTGAAGATGCCCCGCCGCGACGGCATCGACGCGGCCTCCGAGATCGCGGCGAAACGTATTGCGCCCGTGGTCATTCTCACAGCGTTCAGTCAGCGCGAGCTGGTGGAGCGGGCGCGCGACGCCGGGGCGATGGCCTATCTCGTCAAGCCGTTCTCCACGGCCGACCTGGTGCCCGCGGTCGAGTTGGCAGCCAGCCGGTTCAAGGAGGTGACCGCGCTCGAGCGGGAGATCTCCGATCTGTCCGAGCGGCTGGAGACCCGCAAGATCGTCGAGCGGGCCAAGGGTGTGCTGATGGACAAGCAGTCCTTGACCGAGCCCGAGGCGTTCAAGTGGATCCAGCGGGCCGCGATGGACCGCCGGTCGACGATGAAGGCGGTCGCGCAGGTGGTGCTCGAGACCCTCGGCGGGGAAGCCCCCACCAGCTGACTTCGGCGAGATCGGCGGCAGCCGACGCGTTTTCGCCCGGGCCGGCATCCGTTGGTGGCGGGTCGGTCGCCGGCGGCTCGGGCCGCGTCCGATCGGCTGGGTGCCGTCGGTGTCCGTCCGTAGAGGTTGTGGGCGCTTGACGCTCGCCACGCTACGGCTGCGTAAACACTCGTCGTATTCAGATCACAGTAAGGTCACGAGCCTTTCCGGACCGATCGCGAAAGCCGCCGGACCGCTAGCGTCTGATCCCATAGCGGACGCCGACTCGGGTGGCGCCCGCACACAGGTGATCTAAGGAGAGTTTGGATGGCTAAACGGACCCTCGTGCGGGCGGCCGCGGTTCTCGGCGCGGCATCTCTCGCACTGGCAGGTTGTAGTTCGGACAGTGGCGACGACTCCGCGAGCGGGAGTGACAGCTCTGCCTCGGCCACCACGGTTTCCACCGACTGCACCCCCGAAGAAGCGGCGGCAGCGGGTGCCCCGTCCACGGCGCCGCTGAAGATCGGTACCCTGCTCCCCGACACGGGAAGCCTCTCCTTCCTCGGACCGCCGATGGTGGCGGGCACCCAGCTCGGCGTCAACGACGTCAACGCGGCGGGCGGGGTTCTCGGCCAGCCCGTCCAGCTGATTCCCGGCGATTCGGGCGACACCACCACCGACACGGCGAACACCACCGTGGACCGGGAACTGGCCGCGGGCACCCAGGTGATCATCGGTGCGGCGTCGTCGTCGGTGTCGCTGAAGGTCATCGACAAGGTGTCCAGCGCCGGCGTCGTGATGTTCTCCCCGGCCAACACGTCCGACCAGTTCGTCTGCTACCCGGACAAGGGGCAGTACTTCCGCACCGCCCCCACCGACGTCCTGCAGGCTCAGGCTGTGTCGCAACTCATCTCGGACGACGGCGGTCAGCGCGTGTCCATCCTGGCCCTCAACGACCCGTACGGCACCGGGCTCGCCGACAACATCCAGAAGAACCTCGTCGACGCGGGCATCCCCGA
The DNA here is from genome assembly GCF_042673295.1 of Rhodococcus sp. NPDC057014. Lineage (NCBI taxonomy): Bacteria > Bacillati > Actinomycetota > Actinomycetes > Mycobacteriales > Nocardiaceae > Rhodococcus > Rhodococcus sp. NPDC057014. The sequence continues at coordinate 14,168 of NZ_JBHUSF010000032.1, read as the reverse complement.
GGACCAGATCCAGAAGATCATCTACGACCCCAACGCGCAGTCGTTCAACTCCGAGGTCGACCAGGTCAAGGATTTCGCGCCCGACGCCGTCGCGGTGGTGGGATTCGAGGAGTCGGCCAAGATCATCACCCGGATGCACGAGGTCGGCATCGGCCCGTCCGACGGCATGAAGGTCTACGGCGTGGACGGCAACATGGGTAACGCGCTCGGCGAGTCGGTGGCGGCGCCGCTGCTCGACGGCATGCAGGGCACGACTCCGCTCACCGATGTCGGCCCGGCCTTCCAGGATCGTCTCAAGGGCATCAACCCGGGGCTGATCGACTTCAACTACGCCGGCGAGTCCTACGACGCCGTGGTCGTTGCCTCGCTCGCCGCGGAAGCCGCGAAGTCGACGGCGGGTCGCGACATCGCCGCGAACATCAACAATGTCACCGAGGGCGGCACGCCGTGCACGTCGTACCAGGAATGCCTGCCGCTCGTGCAGGCCGGAACGGACATCGACTACAACGGCATCACCGGCAAACTCGACTTCGCCGCCGCCGGTGAGCCGTCCATCGGTTCGTACGGCAAGCTGAAGTTCGGTGCCGACAACAAGCTGACGACGGACGGGTACATCGTCGTCGGCGGATGATGGCACTCGCCTGAAACGCACTGTGGGCCAGGGAGACCTGGCCCACAGTCGTGTCCGGAGGTGCTGTGACTACTTCTTCTCCTGGCTGCCCGCGAGGGTGCCGAGGTACAACTCGATCACCTTCGGGTCGTGCATCAGGTTGGGCCCCGAGTCGGTGTAGGCGTTGCGGCCCTGGTCGAGGACGTAGCCGCGGTCGCAGATCTGCAGGCACCGCCGGGCGTTCTGTTCCACCATGATCACCGAGACACCCGCCGCGTTGATCCGCTTGCAGCGGATGAACACCTCGTCCTGGAACATCGGGGAGAGCCCGGCGGACGGCTCGTCGAGCAGCAGCACGGACGGATCCATCATCAGTGCCCGACCCATGGCGACCATCTGCCGCTCACCGCCGGACAGGGCGCCCGCCTTCACCTTCTTCCGCTCGACGAGCAGCGGGAACAGGTCGCCGACGAACGCGAACCTCTCCGCGAAGAGCTTGGGGCGCAGATACATCCCCATCTCGAGGTTTTCCTCGATGGTGAGCGAGGGAAAGACGTTCTGCGTCTGCGGGACGTAGCCGACGCCCTTCTGCACCAGGACGTGGGCGGGTTGGGACGTGATGTCCTCACCGCGCAGGGTCACCGAGCCCTCACGCACGGGGATCAACCCGAACAGTGACTTCAGAAGCGTGGACTTCCCGGCGCCGTTGGGGCCGATGATGCCGACGATCTCACCCTCGCGCAGGAAGAAGTTGCATTCGCGGAGGATGTTGACGCCGGGGATGTAGCCGGCCACCACGCCGTCCGCGCGGACGAGGGCACCCTCGGCGAGCCGGGCGTGCTCCTCGGGTGTGGCCGCGAATTCTGCTGGGGTCGGTTCGGTCATGGGGTCTCACGCCTCAGCTCGGTGATGTCGGGTTCGGAGAGGTCGCCGCCGGTCTCGAGGGTTTCGGCCTCGGCGCTCTCGAGTGCCTCGGCGAGGACGGCGGTCGCGCCCACCGGATTCCCCTCGTCGTCGAATTCGAGTGCCTGATCGTGGTGGCTCCCGAGGTACGCGTCGACGACCGCGGTGTTGGACGAGAGGTGTTCCGGGGTGGACTCGGCGATCACACTGCCCTGCGCCATCACCACCACCCAGTCGCTGATGTCGCGGATGACGTCCATGTCGTGTTCGACGAACACGACGGTCATGCCCTCGTCCCGTAGCGATTTGATGTGGCCGAGCAGGCTCTGGGTGAGCGCCGGGTTGACGCCGGCCATCGGCTCGTCCAGCATCACCACGGTCGGCTCGGTCATCAGCGCCCGCGCCATCTCGAGCAGTTTGCGCTGACCGCCGGACAGCGAACCGGCGAGATCGTCGGATTTGGTGTCGAGCTTGAACCGCGCGAGCAGTTCGTTCGCCCGTTCGGTGACGGCGCGTTCCTGCGCCTTCCACGTCCACGGCAGCAGAGTGTTGACGATCCTCTCGCCGCGTTGCCCGGTGGCGCCGAGCCGCACGTTGTCGAGCACCGTCAGCTTCGACAGCGCCTTCGTCAGCTGGAACGTGCGGACGACGCCGCGACGGGCCACCTGGTGCGGATACATCCGGCCGAGCGATTGGCCGTCCATGGACCACGTGCCGCTGTCCGGCCTGTCGAAGCCGGTGAGCAGGTTGAACAGGGTGGTCTTCCCGGCGCCGTTCGGGCCGATCAGTCCGGTGATGCAGCCGCGCTGGATCTCCAGATGCGCCACGTCGACGGCCTTGAGACCGCCGAACGTCCGGGACACGTTGTCGACGAGGAGGATCGGGTCGGGTTTGGAGGCGCCGGGGGAGTGCGGGACGTCGGTGAAGATCGACGCCCGTTGCTCGGTGGTGAGCACGGTGTCGGTCTGCAGATGATCCGGCAGTCTGTGGTCAGGCATTGAGCTGCACCTCCCGCTTGTTGCCCAGTATGCCCTGCGGCCGGAAGATCATGAGTACCGCGATCATGATGCCGAGCAGGACGAACCGCATGGCCCCGACCTGCTGTTCCGTCAGCGGCAGCAGCGGCTCCGGACCGGAGATGGCCTGGCGCAGCAAGGCGTCCGGGATGGCCAGCAGGAACCAGAACAGCATCGCGCCGACCACCGGTCCGAAGACGGTGGCCGCGCCGCCGAGGATGAGGGCGCCGAACGCGAAGAACGTCTGGGCGGTGGAGTAGAAGTCGGGGTTGATCGACTTGGTCTGCAGTGCGTTGAACACACCGCCGAGCCCGCCGATCATGCCGCCGAGGACGAGGGCCTGCATCTTGTAGACGAAAACGTTCTTGCCGAGGGCGCGCGCGGCGTCCTCGTCCTCGCGGACGGCCTTGAGGACGCGGCCCCACGGGCTGTGCGTGAGGAGGTACACGAACCCGCACAGCACCAGGACGAGAGTCCAGCCGACGACCATCGACCACAGGTCGTCGCCGTAGAACTTCACGCCGAGGAAGTTGTACTGCTTGCCGGAGTCGAACGGGCTGAGCGTGGTGAACGGATCGGCGAAGCCGAACAGGCCGTTGGTGGAGCCGGTGATCGAATCCGAAGCGGTGGAGCGGAATATCAGCCGCAGGATCTCGGACGCGGCGATCGTGACGATGGCGAGGTAGTCCGCGCGCAATCGGAGCGTCGGGATACCGAGGACGACGGCGAGCAGTCCGGCGGCGGCGAGACCGACGAGGATGCCGACCCACAGTGGCTGCTGGTAGGTGACGGTCATGATCCCGACGCCGTAGCCGCCGAGGAGTGCGAAACCGATCTGACCGAAGTTCAGCAGCCCGGCGTAGCCGAAGTGCAGGTTGAGGCCGATCGCCAGCAGTGCGTAGAAGATCGCCGACGGGCCGATCAGCTGGGCGAGCGAGACCTGGAGTGCTCCTGTGATGTCCATGCCCTCACCCGATCCTTTGCCGGCTGCCGAGAATGCCCTGAGGCCGGACGACCAGGATGACGATCAAGATGAGCAGTCCTCCGATGTACTTGAGGTCGGGGTTGATCACCAGCGTCGACAGCTGGACGAGCAGGCCGACGATCACGCAGCCGAGCAGCGCGCCGTAGGCGGTGCCGAGCCCGCCGAGCGTGATGCCGGCGAACATCAGCAGCAGGAGTTTGAAACCCATCTCCCACTGCACGCGGCCGCCGAGTTCGGAGATGCCGAACAGGACGCCGCCGAGCGCGGCCAGGCCGCCGCCGAGCCCCCACACGAAGCGGATCACCCGTTCGACGTCGATGCCGGAGGACGCCGCCAGGTCGCGGTTGTCGGACACGGCGCGCATGGCCTTGCCGATGCGCGTCTTCTGCAGCAGCAGGGCCACTCCGACGAGGACGACGAGGCTGATGCCGATGCACACGAGGTTGGCGTCGGTGATCGCGATCGGCCCCCAGTGCCGCTCCACCTGGGCCTGGTAGTCGACGAACGGCTCCGCGCGATCGGAGAAGAAGATCAGGATCAGGTAGCGCAGGGAGATCGCGAGCCCGATCGACACCACCAGCTGGGCTATCAGACCGGTCTTGCGTTTTCGCAGCGGTTTCCAGATCGCGGCATTGTTCAGCAGGCCGATCAGGATCCCCACGAACACCGCGAGGACGGTGGCCGGGATCAGCTGCACACCGAGCGTCACGTTGATCACCCACGCCGCGACCGCGCCGAGGGTGACGAGTTCGCCGTGCGCGAAGTTCGTCAGGCCGGTGGTGCCGTAGATCAGGCTGAGCCCGACGCCGGCGATGGCGATGACGAGACCGAACCGCAGCCCGTCGATGGTCTGCCGAATCAGCTTCTCGTAGAACGGGACCCCGGAACCGGTCCGGGCCTCACCGAACGAGAAGATCACCGTGTTGGCGCGGCCGGCCACCACTTCACGCTCCACCGTGCCCTGCACGCTGACGTCGTCGGGCAGGGAGTCCGCGACGATCTCGAACGTGTACGTGCCGGGCGCGACCTGGAGTTCCCAGCGGCCGTTCGACTCCGACGTCGCCTTCGCCACCTCGGTGCCCGAGGCGTCGAGGGCGCGCACCTCGACGTCCGCGAGCCGTTCTCCGGCGTTGTTGAGGTTGCCGCTGACCCGCACCGCGTCGGCCGGTGGCGCCGGTTGCGCACTGGTCGCGGTCGGTGGGGGTGGTGGCGTGGGTTCCTGCGCCGCCGCGGGACCGCCGAAGGCGATCGCCGCGACGAGGCCGAGCAGGACGAGGACGAACGCACGGCCGAGTCGCCGGGTGACCGGACCTCGTCTCGTGTGTTTCCTCGCGGATGTCGGTCGCGTCCTCACTGCTGGGAGTCGCTTCCTCACGGTTGGGGCCACGCAGGTCCTCCGGGGACGTGTAGTCGGTCAGGAACGTGCGGCGACGGGCAGGGCTACCGCCCGTGCCGCAATTTCCGGACTCTAACGGCTCCGGTCGCGCGAAATGGGGTTCTCGGATTTCCGGCACGTTTCGGTTGGGTATCGAACCATCCGGCTGATCGGTGTCGGATCCGCTCCCTAGACTGGGCAACCGTGAGCCCTGCAACCACCCCCCGGTCCACCACGTCCCCCGCGTCCGGCGCAGCCGCGCCGTCCGACGATCGCCCCACCCTGATGCTGCTCGACGGCCATTCGCTGGCCTTCCGCGCGTTCTACGCCCTGCCCGCTGAGAACTTCAAGACGCACAGCGGTCAGGTCACCAACGCGGTCTACGGGTTCACGTCGATGTTGATCAACCTGTTGCGCGACGAACAGCCCACCCATGTGGCGGCGGCGTTCGACGTGTCCCGGCAGACGTTCCGGGCCGAGAAGTTCCCCGAGTACAAGGCCAATCGCAGCAAGGCTCCGGACGAGTTCAAGGGGCAGGTCGAGATCACCAAGGACGTCCTCGGTGCCCTGGGCATCCCGGTGATGGCCGAGGAGGGCTTCGAGGCCGACGACATCATCGCCACGCTCACCACCCAGGCGGAGGTGCTCGGGTACCGCGTTCTCGTGGTGACCGGTGACCGGGACTCGCTCCAGCTGGTCACCGACGGGGTGACGGTGCTCTACCCGAAGAAGGGCGTCTCGGACCTCACCCGGTTCACGCCCGCGGCGGTCGAGGAGAAGTACGGGCTCACACCTGCGCAGTACCCCGACTTCGCGGCCCTGCGCGGCGACCCGAGCGACAACCTGCCGGGCATCCCCGGGGTGGGGGAGAAGACCGCCACCAAGTGGATCAAGGAATACGGCGACCTCGTCGGCCTGGTCGACAACGTCGACAAGGTTCGCGGGAAGGTCGGCGACGCGTTGCGGGAGAATCTGCCGAACGTCCTGCTCAACCGGGAGCTCACCGAGATGGTGCGGGACGTCCCGTTGCCGTACACCCCGGACCAGCTGATGCTCGCGCAGTGGGATCGGGAGAAGATCCACGCGCTGTTCGACGACCTCGAGTTCAAGGTGCTGCGCGACCGGCTGTTCGCCACGCTCGCCCCGGTCGAAGCCGAGGCGGAGGAAGGCTTCGAGGTGCGCGGCAGCGCGCTCGACCCCGGCGCAGTCGGGGACTGGCTGTCGGCGCACGCGTCGGCGGGCGAGCGGTCCGGTGTGTCGGTGGTCGGCACCCGCACCCCGTACGGCGGTGACGTGACGGCGATCGCGATCGCGTCCGCCGACGGCGAGGGCGCGTACATCGCCACCGCGTCCGCCACCCCGGAGGACGAGAAGGCGCTCGGCGACTGGCTCGCGGACGCGACCCAGCCGAAGGCCCTGCACGAGGCCAAGTGGGCGATGCACGCGCTGCGCGGACGCGGCTGGGTGCTCGGCGGTCTCACCAGCGACACCGCGCTGGCGGCGTACCTGGTGCGCCCGGGCCAGCGGACGTTCAACCTCGACGACCTGTCGCTGCGCTACCTGCGCAGGGAACTGCGAGTGGAGGAGACCGGGCAGGAGCAGCTGTCGCTGCTCGACGACGCGGATCAGGTCGACGCCGAAGCCGCCGAGGCCGAGATCCTCAGTGCCCGCGCCGTCCTCGACCTCGCGGCGGCGCTCGACACGGAACTCGAGAACATCGAGTCGACGGCCCTGCTGTCCGAGATGGAGCTGCCTCTGCTGGCGGTGCTGGCCGACATCGAGGCGTCCGGTATCGCCGTCGACGGCGACCATCTGGACGACCTGCAGAGCCGGTTCGCGGGCGAGGTGTCCGAGGCGGCGGAGGCGGCCTACGGGGTCATCGGCAAGCAGATCAACCTCGGGTCACCCAAGCAGCTGCAGGTCGTGCTGTTCGACGAGCTGGAGATGCCCAAGACGAAGAAGACGAAGACCGGCTACACGACGGACGCCGAGGCGCTGCAGAACCTGTTCGAGAAGACGTCGCACCCGTTCCTCGAGCACCTTCTCGCGCACCGCGACGCGACGCGGCTGAAGGTGACCGTCGACGGTCTGCTGAAGACGGTCGCCGAGGACGGGCGGATCCACACGACGTTCAACCAGACGGTCGCCGCCACCGGCCGGCTGTCGTCCACCGAGCCCAACCTGCAGAACATCCCGGTGCGCACGGACGCGGGCCGTCAGATCCGCGACGGGTTCGTCGTCGGGGAGGGCTTCGACTCGCTGCTGACCGCCGACTACAGCCAGATCGAGATGCGGATCATGGCGCACGTGTCCGGTGACGAGGGGCTGATCGAGGCGTTCAACACCGGCGAGGACCTGCACAGTTTCGTCGGCGCGCGCGCGTTCGGCGTGCCGATCGAGGAGGTCACCCCCGAACTGCGCCGCCGCGTGAAGGCGATGTCGTACGGGCTGGCGTACGGGCTCAGCGCGTTCGGTCTGGCGGCGCAGCTCAAGATCTCGACGGAAGAGGCCAAATCGCAGATGGAGGCGTACTTCGCCCGGTTCGGCGGGGTGCGTGACTACCTGCACGAGGTCGTCGAACAGGCCCGCAAGGACGGCTACACGTCGACGCTGTACGGGCGCCGCCGCTACCTGCCCGACCTCACCAGCGACAACCGCCAGCGGCGGGAGGTCGCCGAGCGGGCCGCGCTCAACGCCCCCATCCAGGGCACGGCCGCCGACATCATCAAGGTCGCGATGATCGACGTGCAGCGCTCACTGCGTGAGGCGGGCCTGAAGTCGCGCATGCTGTTGCAGGTGCACGACGAACTGGTGCTCGAGGTCGTCGAAACGGAACGGGACCGGGTGGAACATCTGGTCCGCGACAAGATGGCCTCGGCCATCGAACTGTCGGTGCCGCTCGACGTGTCCGTCGGCACCGGTCGCAGCTGGGACGCCGCCGCGCACTAGGCGGCGGCGGTCGTCCGCTCGGTTCGGCCGCGGCGGTCCTCCGCCTTATTCGGCGGGGGCCTGCTCGGCGATCTGCTTGCGCACCTCGTCCATGTCGAGGGCCTTGACCTGCGTGAGAAGATCCTCGAGCGCCGCGGGCGGCAGCGCACCCGGCTGACTGAACACCAGCACACCCTCGCGGAACGCCATGATGGTCGGGATCGAGCGGATGTTCGCGGCCGCGGCGATGCCCTGCTCCGCCTCGGTGTCGACCTTGGCGTGCACGACGTCGGGGTGCTGCTCCGACGAGGCCTCGAAGGTGGGGGCGAACGAGCGGCACGGTCCGCACCACGATGCCCAGAAGTCGACCAGAACGACGTCGTTGCCGGTCACGGTCTCGTCGAAGTTCTGCTGAGTCAGAGTCTTGGTGGCCACGAGGGTCCTTTCGATCGGTGGGTCTGCCTGTGCAACGCCGCGTCGCCGTCGATTCTTCCCTGCGGGTTTCTCAGCCGGTGCGCTCCGTGTCGCGGAACGTGCGGCGGTACGCCTGCGGGGTGGTGTGGCGCAGCCGCAGGAAATGCTGCCGCAGCACCGCGCCACCGCCGAAGCCGACGCGTTCGGCGATCACGTCGACCGAGAGGTCCGAGTTCTCGAGCAGGTGCTGCGCGGCCAGCACCCGCTGGTCGCCGAGCCAGCGGGCCGGGGTGGTCCCGGTCTCGGCCTGGAATCGTCGCGCGAACGTCCGGGGCGACATGTTGGCCTTGGCGGCCACCGCGGTCACCGTGAGGTCGAGGGCGAGGTGTTCGGTCATCCAGTCGAGTAGCGGCCCGAGGGTGTCGATCGTCGTCGACGGCAGCGGCATCGCCACGTACTGGGCCTGGCCGCCGTCGCGGTGCGGCGGGACGACCATGCGCCGGGCGATCACGTTGGCCACCTTGCTGCCCTGTTCCTTGCGCACGATGTGCAGGCACAGATCGATGCCGGCGGCGGTGCCGGCGCTGGTGAGGACCGGATCGTCGTCGACGTAGAGAACATTCGGGTCGACGGTGGCCGCCGGGTGGAGTTCGGCGAGCCGCCGGGCGTGCCGCCAGTGGGTGGTGCACTTGCGTCCGTCCAGCAGTCCGGCGGCCCCGAGCACGAACGCGCCGCTGCACAGGCTGGCGACCTTGGCGCCGCGGTCCACCGCGGCCCGGAGTTTGCCGAGGAGGGGATCCATGTGCGGGGCGGGCTCCTTCGCGCACAGGTAGGAGCCGTCCTCCTCGGCGTAGGTGCCGCCTGCGGGGACGACGATGAGGTCGGCGTCGTCGAGCCGGTCGAGGTCGTACGGGACGTCGATGCCGTATCCGAAACGGGTGCGGATGGGTTCCGGCGAGCCGGCGACGAGGGAGAAGTCGTAGGTGGGCAGGCCGTCGTCGGATCGGTCGAAACCGAACACCTCGCAGGCGACGCCGAGTTCGAACGCCTCGGTGAGCGGCATGAGGGGCACCACGACCTTGTTCAGCACACATCCATAATGGCAGAAAAACGATCAACTATGTCGTTTCTGCCACTTTTGTTCGGAGGCCGGGGCAACCAGGCTGAATGTATGACAATCCTGGTCGTGGTACTCCTCGTGTTCCTGGCGCTCGACGCGCTGGCGCTCGCCGGCCGCACGCCCGACACCCACAACGAAGTCATCCAGCACGGAAACTTCCGGTTTTGAGAGGAAACCCGGCGGTCCGGTACGCGGGCACGGCGCTCGCCTGGGCCGCGAGTTCCCTCTTTGTCACCCAACGGTCTTCGCGCAAGGCCGCCGCCACACTCACCGCGCACACGCCGTGATCACGGGGGTGCCGTGACCACCCACTCGCGCTTGGCGTCCCCGTCCCACCGGCGCACCACCGAGGCCCGGCCGACGATGTCGCCGCCGTCGAGCAACCGCGCGGCCTCCGGAATCTGATCCGCAGGCAGTCGCCGCGCGAGGGTCACGTGCGGCGTCCATTCGCCGGGGCGGATGTGCGGCGTGACCTCCGTGGCGTGTTCCGCGAGATCGAACACGCTGCGGTGCAGGGACAACAGGGCCTTCGACGGCACCACCAACCGGGACAGTGTGACGTGCCTGCCGCCGAACATCACGAGCCCGCCCAGCCGGATGTGGAACGAGGGCGTCGCGATCCGGCGGCCCAGTAGTTCGTCGATCTCGGGCGGGATGTGGCGTGCCACGAACAGGGTGATGTGGGGCCGATTCGATTCGGCGCGAACCCGGGTGCGGCTGGGCATCCCCGCATCCCACAGGCGTTGCCACTCGGCGCGTACCGCGACGTCGGTCGCTTCGTCGAACAGCAGTTCCACCGACTGGACCATGGTAGGCAATGATGGCCTCATGAGCGGTGCTACGGCAAACATTTCCGGTACCCGGATCGGGGTGCTCCCCGGCGACGGCATCGGTCACGAGATCGTTCCGGCAACCCGGCGGGTGGTCTCGTCCGCGGTCACCGCGGCGGGAGGCGGCGACGTCGACTGGGTGGAACTGCCGCTCGGCCTCGGCGCCATCGAGTCGCACGGAACGCCGATCCCCGACTCCACGCTGTCCGCGCTCGACGAACTCGATGCCTGGATCCTCGGTCCGCACGACAGCGCCGCCTACCCGGAGCCGTTCCGCGGCAGGCTGACCCCCGGCGGGGTGGTGCGCAAGCGTTTCGATCTGTTCGCCAACATCCGCCCCGCGCGCTCGCTCGAGGGCGTCGCCTCGACGGTGCCGGACATGGACCTCGTGATCGTCCGGGAGAACACCGAAGGCTTGTACGCGGACCGCAACATGTTCGCCGGCAGCGGCGAGTTCATGCCGACTCCCGACGTGGCGCTGGCCGTCGGCGTCGTGACGAGGCGGGCGTGTGAGCGCATCGCGCACACCGCATTCGCACTGGCGCGTACGCGGAGTCGCCACGTCACGATCGTGCACAAGGCCAACGTGCTGACGATGACCACCGGACTGTTCCGCGACGTCTGCCGGGAGGTGGGGGAGAGCCACTACCCGGATGTGCGGATCGACGACGAGCACGTCGACGCCATGACCGCGCACCTCGTCCGTAGGGGGCGCGACTTCGACGTCGTGGTGACGGAGAACATGTTCGGCGACATCCTGTCGGACCTGACGGGCGAGCTGTCGGGCTCGCTCGGCACGGCGCCGTCGATCAACAGTTCCGAGACCAAGGTGATGGCGCAGGCGGCGCACGGAGCCGCCCCCGACATCGCGGGCCGCAACCGGGCCAATCCGACAGCCCTGATGCTGTCGGCCGCGATGATGCTCGAGTGGCTCGGGGACCGCCGCGCCGACCGGCATCTGGGCGGTGCGGCCCACCGTATCCGGGAGGCGGTCCGTGCGACGATCGCCTCCGGAGTCGCCACGGCTGACCTGGGTGGACTCGCGTCGACCAGCGAGTTCACCGAGACCGTCCTCGCCCGGACACTGCGTCGCTGAAACCGCCGCCACGGGCCGGGTCAGGCCGTTAATGTTCGGTAACGACGTCCGCAGTTGCGGGTGTCGTGACCTACCGTTCGACTATTCGGAGTTCGAGAGTTCTCCGTCGCCGTAGCTCGCTCGGTGCACCACGATTCTTGGAGGACATGCCAGTGTCTGGTCGATCCGTCTTCGCGCGAGGCCGAGTGGCCCGCACCATCTGTGCGCTGGCGGGTGGCAGTGCCCTGCTGCTCGCCGGCTGCGCCAGCAACACCGAGGGCGGCGGCTCGCCGTCCGGAGAAGACACCGTCGCCGTGGAAGTCGACAAGGTGGATGCCATCGCGGCGACCCTGCCGGAGAAGATCGCTTCGTCCGGCAAGATCATCGTCGGCGTCAACATTCCCTACTCGCCCAACGAGTTCAAGGATCCGAGCGGGAAGATCGTCGGCTTCGACGTCGACCTCGTGGACGCCGTGAGCAAGGTCCTCGGCGTGACACCGGAGTACACCGAGGCGGACTTCGACAAGATCATCCCGTCGATCCAGGCCGGCAGCTACGACATGGGAATGTCGTCGTTCACGGACACCAAGGAACGCGAGCAGTCGGTCGACTTCACCACCTACTTCAGCGCCGGAGTGCAGTGGGCGCAGCCCGCCGGGAAGTCCGTCGACCCCAACAACGCGTGCGGCCTTCGGGTGGGCGTGCAGACCACCACCATCGAGGATCTCGAGGAGGTGCCCGCCAAGAGCGCCGCGTGCGTCGCCGCCGGTAAGCCGCCGATCGAGATCGTGAAGTTCGACAGCCAGGACGACGCGGCCAACGCCGTCGCTCTCGGCAAGGTCGACGCGATGTCCGCCGACTCGCCCGTCACCGCGTACGCGATCAAGCAGAGCGAGGGCAAGATCGAGGCTGCGGGCGAGGTCTTCGACGCCGCGCCGTACGGCTGGCCCGTCGCGAAGGGCTCGCCCCTCGCGCAGACCCTGCAGCAGGCGCTGCAGCACCTCATCGACGACGGCACCTACCGGACGATCGCGGAGAACTGGGGTGTCGAGGCGGGCGTCATCACCACGTCTCAGATCAACGGCGCCACGAGCTGAGCGGTTGACGAGTGTCTGACGTGGAGAAGGCTCCGGACCGGTCCGGCACCGAGACGGGCCAGGAACCGGAACCGATCAAGGCGATCCCGCTGCGGCGGCCCGGCCGGTGGATCGCCGCGATCGTCGTCGGTCTGCTGCTGGTGCTGTTCGTCAACGGTGCGCGCACCAACGAGGCGTACCGCTGGGACATCTACGCCCGCTACCTGTTCGATGCGCGGATCTCGGCGGCGGCGTGGAACACCATCCAGCTGACGATCCTGTCGATGGCCATCGCCATCATCCTGGGTGTCGTCCTCGCCGTCATGCGGCTGTCGCCGAACCCGGTTCTGAAGGCGGCGTCGTGGGGGTACCTGTGGATCTTCCGCGGCACCCCGGTCTACGTGCAGTTGGTGTTCTGGGGACTGTTCCCGTCCATCTACAAGCAGTTGGATCTGGGGATCCCCTTCGTTCACCAGTTCGTGCACATCGACCTGCAGGGAATCAACGCGGCGTTCCTGTTCGCGGTGATCGGGCTGGGACTGAACGAGGCCGCGTACATGGCCGAGATCGTCCGCGCCGGCGTGAACTCGGTCGCCGAGGGGCAGACCGAGGCGTCGGTGGCACTCGGCATGACGTGGTCGCAGACCATGCGCCGCACGGTGCTGCCGCAGGCCATGCGGGTGATCATTCCGCCCACCGGCAACGAGCTGATCAGCATGCTGAAGACGACCTCGCTGGTCACGGCGGTGCCGTACAGCCTGGAGTTGTACGGACGTGCCAGGGACATCTCGGGCGCGAACTTCCAGCCCATCCCGCTGCTGATGGTGGCCGCCACCTGGTACCTCGCCATCACGAGCCTGCTCATGATCGGCCAGTTCTACCTGGAGCGGTACTACTCGAAGGGTGCGTCCCGCAAACTCACCCCGCGGCAACTGCAGGCGCTCGCCGACGCGCAGGGCAAGCCGCTGGTGATCGAACCCGGTCCCGAGACCCTGCCCGACACACCCGGAGGGGAGCGAAAATGACGCCGATGGTCAAGGCGGACCGGGTCTGCAAGAACTTCGGGGCGCTGAAGGTGCTCAAGGGTGTGTCGCTGGAGATCGACCCCGGCCAGGTGCTGTGCCTGGTCGGGCCGTCCGGCTCGGGGAAGTCGACGTTCCTGCGGTGCATCAATCACCTCGAGCAGGTGAACGCCGGCAGGCTGTACGTCGACGGCGAGATCGTCGGGTACTCGGAGCGGGGCGGCAAGCTCTACGAACTCCACCCGAGGGCGGCAGCGAAGCAACGCCGGGACATCGGGATGGTCTTCCAGCACTTCAATCTGTTCCCGCACCGGACTGCGCTGGAGAACATCATCGAGGCGCCCATCCAGGTGAAGAAGCTGAGCAGGAAGAAGGCGCTCGAACGGGCACGGGATCTCCTCGACCAGGTGGGCCTGAGTGAGAAGGCGGACGCGTACCCCGCGCAGTTGTCGGGCGGTCAGCAGCAGCGGGTCGCCATCGCCCGGGCGCTGGCGATGGACCCCAAGCTGATGCTCTTCGACGAGCCGACGTCCGCCCTCGATCCGGAGTTGGTCGGGGAGGTGCTCACCGTGATGAAGGATCTCGCGGCGGGCGGCATGACCATGGTCGTCGTCACCCACGAGATGGGTTTCGCCCGCGAGGTGGCAGACCAGCTGGTGTTCATGGATGCCGGTGTCGTCGTCGAATCGGGGAATCCCCGTGAGCTGCTCGCCAATCCGCAGCACGACCGCACGAAGTTGTTCTTGTCGAAACTGCTCTAGCCGGCCTCCGGTCCCGTGAGTACTTGTTAACCGCCGGCGGTTAACAAGTACTC